>CADCOU010000331.1 GCA_902803155.1 uncultured Lachnospiraceae bacterium
ACGGATGTCAGGTACGGCATCAGCGGATTTTCTGACGGCCGGTAGTGCATGGGCCCGTTTCCGGCTGTGACTTGTTTATAGCATTCTGCAAGAGAGCGTGCATCCACGTCCGGATGTTCGCCCTGGCAGAGCGGCAGGCCGACATTCTCGCCCTTATTATTAAACAGAGCAAATTCCACGCCCATGTTGGATTCGAAATGATCCGGGGATGTCCAGTTATAGAATGAGCCGAACTCGCAGTTCCGGAACTGCGCGCCGGCACGCCAGGCTGCCGCCAGGCCTTCTCCACGTCCCGGAGACCACATCGGCATGACACGGTAGTTCTGCGATCCAGTCGCCAGGACAACTGCCTTTGTCTCAAAAATGACCTGTTCTTCGGTATCAATGTTATAACCGACTGCTCCGCTGATCCGGTCACCGTCTTTCAGAAGATCCACGACACCGATACGATCCACGATCTTCACGCCGGCCTTCTGCGCATAACGGCGGACATTGACCATATAATCCAGTTCTACACAGACAAGTGTCCACGGGAAGTGGTCAGGTTCGTCAAATGTACGTTTTCCGTTTTCATCTTCGCTTGTGATCTGGGCAAGCCACTTCAGTGTCTTGAAAGATCCGTCTTCATTCTTATTGATCTTGCCGCCGGACCATTTGTCCAGCAGTGCCACGCCGTCATCCAGTCTGTTGGCATACTGGCGCAGCGCATCCTGGTCGTTCAGATACTCGCCGATATAATGCGTGTGGTATTTTACATAGTCTTCCGGATCAGAATCCCCGATCATATCCATGATGCCGGCGCCGCGGTTTGCTTTTCCCGCATATCCTGCCGTGTATTTTTCTACGAGAAGAACGTCCAGATCAGGATTTTCTTCTTTTGCCGTGATCGCAGCTGCCATTCCGGCCAGGGAACCGCCGACGATCAGAAGATCCGATGTGTATTTTGCCATCTGTTTTTCCTCCTTCAACCCGGTCTTTTAATCCATAGTGAAAATATGCTCACGCGGGAACATATAGCTCTCATAATCCGGCTCCATCTTCAATGCACGCTTCGGGCAGTTCATCTCACAGAAACCGCACTGCACACATTCTTCCGGGTACTTGATGACCGGCCGTCTGTTTACCGCGTCCCATTTGATCACATCAATAAAACAGGACTTGTAGCAGATCTGACATCCTATACACAGATCCTTGCTCACAATGATTTTGTTCACGATGGTTTCCTCCTCTGGTACTGTTTACGCCGTTTGTTATTACTTTTCTATACCTATATGGTAGCAAAGCATTTTCAGAGAAGCATTTGTGCGGGTTCTAAATTGAGCTCTTTTTTTGACTTGCTTTTTTGTATGATCCTACAAAAGCATGTATTCTGTATGTTTTTGTGATATGATACAGGAAACACGGAAAATGCAGGCAATGAAAAGATAGAGAGGATCAGGAATGACGATCACCACGAAAATGCTGCTTACCCGGTACTTTGATAGAAATCCGGATTCTGTAGTTTCATACAAATCGGATCAGCATCCCTTTGACGGTATACGTCTGCTTCCCGAAGAAGGATCCGGACAAAAACCGGCAGAGCTTTCATCTTCTTTTTTATATGTCACGGACTGCACGGATCTGTCATATCTGTCACGGTTTGACAGCAGTATCCGTATGATCAGCTTTTCCGATAATCCCCCGGAAATATCAGACCTGAACACCTGCATCTTCGTGAAAACAGACCAGTGTCTGGCTTTCTGTTTTAACGAACTGCAGGGGTGTTTTGATGAATTTGCCGGGTGGGAACATTCTCTGCACGAAGCGGTTCTGAAGCAGGCATCCTTTCAGGAACTTCTGGAACTCAGCGAGCCCTTTATTCCCTCCGCGATGCTGATCTACGATCCGGCACTGAAGCTTCTTGCCTGGTCCAGATCGCACGAACAGCTGGACGATCCGATCTTCCAGAACGCGATCCGGGACGGGTTCCTGAATGCGGATGCGGTCCGCTATTTCGAGCAGACCCATGCCTTTGAAAACATGAACACCAGCGGCGCTTCGGCAGGGGAAAGTGATACGTTTCATAAACACGCAGACTATCTCCGTACTGTCCTGGTCAATGATCAGCTGGGTGTTTACGCCATCCTTCTCCACACCAGCGGTCTGTCCCGCAGCTATGAACAGCAGCTGTTTGATATTCTGTGCGATGTTTTCCGGGAACTGCTGGAAAAACAGCATTCTGCGTTTATAAAAGACCGATCCGTCACAGACTATTTCCTTGTGGATTTTCTTGATAATCCTGAAACATCCGCAGAAAAGATCCGGGAACGCCTGTTTTATCATGACCTGAAATATGAGGGCTGCTACGTCCTCTTCCTGATCCGTTCAGATGTGCGCAAAAAAACATCGGAACATTTCTTTCTGGATACCCTGAGGAAAAATATGATCAATGCACGTATTTTCCCATACGGAGAAGATATCGTTGTATTGTATGAGCTTCCTGTGTCTGCAGTAAAAACATACAGGACCGTCCTGCTGCCCATTCTCTCGCGGATCTCACGGGAGTTCCCGAACAATACGTTCCGTATCGCAGTAAGCAGGCCTTTTTCGGAAATGTCTCTGTTTCCCTCTGCTTATCACCAGACGGTAAACACCCTGTTCCTT
The DNA here is from genome assembly GCA_902803155.1 of uncultured Lachnospiraceae bacterium. Lineage (GTDB taxonomy): Bacteria > Bacillota > Clostridia > Lachnospirales > Lachnospiraceae > Porcincola. Next base: position 2,644 of record CADCOU010000331.1, read on the forward strand.
ACCGGACAGCAAAAAAGCGGAACATCATCAGGAGATGCCGGTGTGTTCTTCTATGAAGACTGGTGGGTACAGGATCTTTTCTATCAAAACACAGAAAAAAACAAACCATTCTTCTACTGCGAGCCTTGCATCTCGGATCTGTATTTCCGGAACACAGAAAAAGGATGGCAGCAGCTTGCCATCCTTCGGGAATATCTGTACAGCGGGCGCAATTATACCAACGCCGCGGAAAAGCTGGGAATGCATCGAAACAATGTCATCTATCACATACAGAAACTGGAAGAACAATATGCGATCGATCTGAGTGATACGCAGACATATCTCAGAATGCTTCTTTCGCTGGAAACTTTGAGATCAGATAATTAAATTCTGAAAAGAGTAGGAACCACCATTTACCGGATTCCTGCTCTTTTAATGGAGACGGTGGGAGTCGAAGACTTTGGATAGCCTCAAACGCCCTTGTACTGCGGCTTTCCGCAGGTGTCCGCCATGTGGGGACAGATGTGAGGACATTTCTCCCACACACTGAACAGTGAATAACTCTGCGCCACTTATGGCAATTCAAAAGAAAGGAGAATTGCCTGGCATTTGCTCAAGTCATTAATAGAATGCCAAACCGTGTTCGTGCGTTTTTTTCTATCCTTCACGACATATTATTGTATACAGGTAAGCATATCATGTAGTTCTGACTTTGAGACGATTGTCATTTCCGAGTGATTAGTCACCCTAATCGGAAATGGAACATCAAACCTTGAGCGGCACAATACAAACCGGAACTCTCTCTGATAACAAAAAGTGGTGTGCTTAAAAAGAGCCTGCAACTCCATATCTCTACTATGTTGCGGCGGCTCCATTTGTTCGCCATAAACAACCCTTCCCCCAGCTACCATAGGGTGCGATTCCTGAAGATCTTTCATAAATACATCCGCGTGATGAATGATAAGAGCATGTGTAGCTTTAACAAAG
>CADCOU010000332.1 GCA_902803155.1 uncultured Lachnospiraceae bacterium
CTTTTTGATATCCGCCTGGGTTGCAGCTGCTTTCAGCAGCGTATGATCGATCATTCCAGCGATGTTTGCCATATCATTTTCTCCTTATTCATTTAAGATTGTCTGCCGAAAAACCGTTCGGGAGCAATTCTTCCAGTGTATGGACCTCATAGTCCGTTCCGGACTTTGCAAGATAGACCGGAAAGTCCCTGCCGCAGAATTCCGCCATGACCTGTCTGCAGACCCCGCACGGAGCGCAGTACTGCAGTTCACCGTCCTCCGGGCCTCCGCTGATCGCGATCGCGGCAAATGACCTGTGTCCCTCGCTGACTGCCTTGAAGATGGCGGTCCGCTCAGCACAGACGGTAGGCGTGTAAGCAGCGTTCTCTATATTGCAGCCCGTGAAGATCTCCCCGTCCGCGGTCAGAAGCGCAGCTCCGACCCGGAAATGGGAATACGGCACATAGCTCATCTGCCGCATTGCCACAGCTGTTTCGCAAAGGCGCCCGATCATCTCCGGGCCCGGTACTTTCTGTTCCATCCTGTTGCCTTTCTCCCGCAAAGGTTCATCCCGTTTTCAGGAATTTCCGCGGCGGATCACTCCGCTTTTTCTCCGTCCGCCTTGATCAGCATGCGGATCGCCTCCACTGCTGTCTGGATCGCGGCGGATGTGTCATGTGCCTGTTTGTTCGGCATGTTCAGTTTTGCCCTCTCCTGGTTCGCGACGGTGAGAAGCACGGTCCCGGACCTTACCTTCAGGCAGGAGGAGACGATAAACAGCGCGGCTGATTCCATCTCGGAAGCCATGCATCCGCATTTTACCCATGCATCCCATTTATTGAGAAGGTCGTAACCGATCGGCTTCACCTCCGGTTCATGCTGTCCATAGAAGGAGTCCTTGCACTGGACAACCCCGAGATGGGAAGTAAATCCGAGCTTCTTCGCCGCCTCACGCAGGGCGATCGTAACGTCAAAATCAGCAACGGCCGGATACTCGATCGGAGCGTATTCCTTGCTGGTTCCCTCTGCGCGGATCGCTCCTGTCGCAATGACCAGGTCGCCTCCGCAGACTTCCAGCTGCATGCCTCCGCAGGTCCCGACACGGATGAAGGTATCCGCTCCGCAGCGCTTCAGTTCCTCGACTGCGATGGACGCGGACGGTCCGCCGATGCCCGTGGATGTCACGGAAACTTTCACGCCGTCCAGCGTACCGGTATACGTCACATACTCACGGTTGTCCGCAACCAGTACCGGATCATCAAAATAAGCGGCGATCTTCGCACAGCGCTTCGGATCGCCGGGCAGGATCACATATCTTCCGACCTCTCCCGGTGCCACCTGAATGTGATACAGTCTTCCAGATCCTTCCGAATAATCAACCATATCCCCCATACCTCCTTTTCCTTTTCATTTCAAAACGCGTCCGCGGCTCTCTGCGGACCGCGCAATCGGCCTTCTCAGAACCATCGAAGGCATATTGTCCGACTATTTTTAAGTATATCAGAAAATTGGTACAAGGTACATATTTCTGTAACCCGAATGCAGAGTAACTTGCTTATTCAGCTGCAGGAGAATTTCAAATTCACATTACGGATTCGAGTTTTGTTTTTCAGCTGATACCCGAACAAATATTCGAAAAATGTGATATAATTTCAGATACGAATTAATTAACAACAGGAGATTGTTTATGACAGACCTTATGGACCGGCAGTTGCCCGGACAGAGTGCAGGTCAGCCTGCGCCGCAGACAAACCGGAAGATCCCGAAACGCATCGCCCAGGCGGTCATCAGTTCCCTGAAGGGAGGCGTTGTTCCCAGAGTCGGCCTTCCCTACATCACAGTCGGACGAACCAGCGAGATCGAAGCGCTGCTCCGCGACGTTGAGATCGTCGGTGAAGGCGGGGCTTCCTTCCGTTTTATCGTCGGGCGCTACGGGAGCGGCAAGAGCTTCCTGCTGCAGACGATCCGCAACAATGTGATGGACAGGGGATACGTTGTCATGGACGCCGACCTGTCCCCCGAGAGGCGGCTGCAGGGTACGCGCGGCCAGGGGCTGGCGACTTATCGCGAGCTGATCTCGAACCTTGCCACGAAGACAAAACCGGAAGGCGGAGCCCTGACACTGGTGCTTGACCGCTGGATCAATGCGGTTCAGTCCGCTGTTATGGAAGAAACCGGGATTGACAGTGTTTCTCCCGCCTTCACGTCAGAGGTTGAGAAAAAAATACGCGAGGTCATCTCTTCCCTGAGCCAGATGGTGCACGGCTTTGACTTTACGCGCCTGATCACGCTCTATTACCGGGCTTTTCTGTCTGACGATGATGAGACCCGCGGGAAGGTCGTCAAGTGGCTCCGCGGAGAATACGGAACAAAGACGGAGGCCAGGCAGGATCTC
>CADCOU010000333.1 GCA_902803155.1 uncultured Lachnospiraceae bacterium
GTACTGAGCTGGTGAGAGATCGCGCTCTGGGTCATATCCAGCTGCTGGGCGATATCGCTCACACACATCTCCCTGTTCTGGAGAACATACAGAATGCGGATCCTTGTACGGTCTGCAAACAGCTTATAGAGATCGCTCAGTTCCTGAAACATTTCTTCTGAAAGCATTCTGCGCTCCTTACTGCGGGCACTGCCTCGGGCAGGCCCGCTTTTCTGTGTCGGGTTATCTGCAATATACTCCACAAATGAGCGGACGGTCAAGTGTTGTCCCCGGTGTCCCCGGCAGCGTTCTCCGTTTCCGGCAGCCTCGCTCTGCCGCAGTTCGGCATGCATTCTTTGACGGCATTAGGAGCCGACCGATCTTTGCGAGTTGCTTGCCTGCGCGGAGCGACCACGCATCTATAGGAGCGGGAGTGCAGGCAGATGCAACCGAAGCAAAGTGAGGGTAGGCGACGAGCCTCAAAGGGTGCATGCCGAACTGCGGCAGAGCGAGGCCGCCATAAGCGGCTGCCCGCCAGTCTGCCGGGGACGCCGGGCGGCAACTTGGCGGTTGAGCGGATTTCGCCGGAATGGTATAATAGTTTGGATTATATTCAGACAGTATGCGGTATGAAATGGGGGTTTGCCATGACGCTTGCTCAGCTGCTCGAGAAGACAGAATACGAAGTACTCTGCGGAAGCGCGGACACAGAGATTACGGGGATCGTGAATGATTCCCGCAAGGTGAAGGAAGGATGCGTTTTCCCCTGCATCAGGGGAGCTGCTTTCGACGGACATAAGTTTGCTGCGGAGGTAGCGGAAAAAGGCGCTGCGGCGATCGTCGCCGAGGAGAAGGTCGAGGTTCCGGAAGGCGTGACGGTCGTTCTGGTGAAGGACAGCAGGATCGCAATGGCGAGGATGGCCTGCGCCTGGTACGGCTATCCGGCACAGAAGCTGAAGATGATCGGCATCACAGGCACAAAGGGCAAGACCACGACTACCTACATGGTCAAGTCGATCCTGGAGTCGGCAGGACATAAAGTCGGACTGATCGGCACCATAGAGACTCTGATCGGTTCCGTCAGGATCCCGAGCGCCAACACGACGCCGGAGTCCCTGCTTCTGCAGGAACTGCTCGCAAAGATGGTTAAGGCAGGCTGCGACGCTGTCGTTATGGAGGTCAGTTCACAGGCTCTGATGCTGCACCGGGTCGAGGGGATCACATTTGACATCGGTGTCTTCACGAACATTTCCGCTGACCATATCGGACCTGCCGAGCACTCTTCGTTTGAGGACTACATGGAGTGCAAGAGCAGGCTGTTCCGGATGTGCAGATGCGGGATCTTCAACGGAGATGACATCCATCTCGGAAGGATCCTGGAGGGACATACCTGCAGTGTGCAGACATACGGTCTGAAGAATACGGATGATATCTATGCCGAGGATATCGAGCTGGTCTATCATCCGGGATATCTCGGCACGAAGTTCACCGTCAGGTGTGAGGAGGATTTCGAAGCGGCAACGGATATTCCGGGCAAGTTCTCAGTATACAACGCGCTGTGCGCGATCGCTATCTGCAGACAGTTCGGCGTCCCGAACGATGAGCTCCGCCTGGCGCTTGCCGATGTGAAAGTGAAGGGCAGGGTGGAAATGATCAAAGTCAGTGATGATTTTATCCTGATGATCGATTATGCCCACAATGCGATGGCGCTGGAGAGCATCCTCACGACACTCAGAGAATACCATCCGTCCAGGATCGTATGTGTATTCGGATGCGGGGGCAATCGTGCCAGGAGCAGGCGCTATGAGATGGGAGAGGTATCCGGAAGGCATGCGGACTTCACGATCCTGACTTCCGACAATCCGCGCTACGAGAATCCGGAGGCGATCCTGGATGACATCGAGACCGGTATAAAGCGTACGAACGGGAAGTACATCCGTATCACAGACCGGAAGGAAGCGATCGCCTATGCAATCCACAACGGGCAGCGGGGCGACGTGATCGTCCTGGCAGGCAAGGGACACGAGGATTATCAGGAGATCTGCGGGAAGAAGTATCCGATGGATGAGCGTGTGATCATCTCGGAGATCCTCGAGAAAGACAGGAAGTCACAGGTATGACCTACGCGGATGTGATCGTTGATATCACTGCGAAAGCGCTCGACCGGCCGTTCCAGTATCTTGTTCCTCCCGAACTGGAGAAGGACATAGAGGAGGGGGCGGTCGTGGAAGCTCCCTTCGGCAGCGGGAACCGGATGATTACGGGCTATGTCATGTCCCTCTCTCAGAACACGAAGATCGAGCCGGAGAAGATCAAACCGATCACCCGGATCGTCACATCCCTGTCGGATGAGGAAAAACGGCTGACATCCCTCGCGGTATGGATCCGTGACCGTTACGGATCCACGATGGCTGCCGCGATGCGCACGGTTCTTCCGGCCAGACAGAGAAGTTCCGCAAAGCAGAAACGGATCGTAGTGCTGGCGGTTTCCGAAGAGACCGGACGCAGGGAACTGGAGACGATGCGCAGAAAGCACCAGACTGCCAGAATGCGTCTGATGGAGGCGCTGCTGGAAGAGAAGCGCCTTCCGTACGAGGTCTGCACAGAGAAACTGCATGTTACTTCTGCAGTCATCAGTGCTTTGACAAAAAAGGGACTTGTTATCGTAGAGAGGACGAGAGTCTATCGCAATCCGGTACTCCCGGAAGGTTTTTCCCGCCCGGCCCCGGAGCTCAACGAAGAGCAGCGAAGCGCGGTGGATACGGTCTGCCGCGGCTGGGACAGCGGTCCGTGCGGAAGATATCTTCTGCACGGGATCACCGGAAGCGGGAAAACAGAGGTTTATATAGAACTGATCGCACGGACGGTCGCAATGGGAAGACAGGCGATCGTGCTGATCCCGGAGATCGCACTTACCTACCAGACACTGATGCGCTTCTATCACCGCTTTGGCGGGAGAGTTTCTGTGATCCATTCAAAGATGAGTGCAGGGGAGAAACAGGATCAGTTCGACCGCGCGAGGCAGGGTGACCTGGATGTGATGATCGGTCCCAGGTCTGCACTGTTCACGCCGTTTCCGGACCTCGGCATCATCGTGATCGATGAGGAACATGAAGAGAGCTACCGGAGCGAACAGTCTCCCCGCTATCATGCGCGTGAAGTCGCGTTTCAGAGGGCAAAGCTTGAAGATGCCTGCGTTGTGCTCGGTTCCGCCACACCGTCCCTGGAAGCGGCTTATGCCGCGGCGCAGGGAGAGATTACCTGTATCCGTCTGCTGAAGAGGGCGAAGGAAGCGGAACTTCCCGAGGTGAGGATCATCGACATGAGAGATGAACTCTCCTCCGGAAACGGTTCGATCCTCAGCGAAGAGCTGCAGAGCCGTATGGGAGAGACGCTTTCCCGCGGGGAACAGATGATGCTGTTCCTGAACCGGAGAGGGTATGCGGGATTTGTCTCCTGCGCATCCTGCGGATATGTGATCCGCTGCCCGCACTGCGATGTATCGCTGACGCTGCACAGGGGCAGCAGGCTGCTGTGCCATTACTGCGGGTACGAGGCTCCCATGCCGGGAAACTGCCCGGAATGCGGGAGTCCTTTCCTGAGAACATTCCAGATCGGGACAGAGCAGGTCGAGCAGGAAGTGAAGCAGATCTTCCCGGACGCGCGGGTGGTGCGGATGGACAA
>CADCOU010000334.1 GCA_902803155.1 uncultured Lachnospiraceae bacterium
GACATGGTGGAAGAACTGGTGAAGGACGGCTTCGGTGACTATATCCGCAGCAAGACAGGACTCATCCCGGATCCGTATTTTTCAGCGACCAAACTGAAGTGGATCCTCGACCATGTGGAAGGGGCAAGGGAGAGAGCGGAGAGAGGAGAGCTTCTCTTCGGAACGGTGGATACCTGGCTGATCTGGAAGATGACGGACGGGCAGGTCCATGTCACGGATTACACGAATGCGTCCAGGACCATGCTCTATGATATCCATGACCTCTGCTGGGACAAAGAGATCCTGAAGAGACTGGATATCCCGGAATGCATGCTTCCGGAAGTGGTTCCGTCCAGTGCAGTCTACGGAAAGACCCTGGACTGCATGATCGGCGACGGCATCCCGATCTCCGGGTCAGCCGGGGACCAGCAGGCTGCACTCTTCGGACAGTGCTGCTTCGGACCGGGAGAGGTAAAGAATACATACGGTACCGGATGTTTCCTGCTTATGAATACCGGAGAGCAGGCAGTGGAATCACAGAATGGCCTGCTGACGACGATCGCGGTCGGTCTGGAGAACGGAAAAGTACAGTATGCACTCGAAGGTTCGGTCTTTGTTGCAGGAGCTTCGATCCAGTGGCTCAGGGACGAGCTGCGCATGATAAAGAGCGCGGCGGATACCGAGGAGTACTGCTCAGGCGTTTCGGATACGGCAGGGGTCTATGTGGTCCCGTCCTTTACCGGGCTCGGCGCTCCCTACTGGAATCCGTACGCAAGGGGGACGATCGTCGGCCTGACAAGAGGCGCGGCCAAAGAACACCTGATCAGGGCAACTGTGGAGTCGCTTGCGTATCAGACAGCAGATGTGCTCCGGTCCATGGAGAAGGACTCCGGCCTCGAGATCAGTAAACTGAAGGTAGACGGAGGTGCCAGCGCGAACAATTTCCTTATGCAGTTCCAGTCAGATATCCTGGATGCGGAAGTCATCCGGCCCCAGTGTGTCGAGACGACTGCCATGGGAGCGGCGTTCCTTGCCGGACTTGCAGTCGGCTACTGGTCAGATACGGACGAAGTCCGTGAGAACTGGGCACTCGGACATGTGTTCCGTCCGGACATGCCGGAAGAAATAAGAAATGACCTTCTGAAGGGATGGTCCCGGGCAGTCCGCGCTGCGATCGCATGGGCGCAGGATGATGAGGATGCATAAATGAATCCTTGAAAAACTGTTAAGTATTTGTTACAATTTGTTCATTGTATGGCGGGGCAGTCTGACGCGGAAGTCAGGAGCTGTACAATGAAGAAAATGTTATCATATGTACTGGCTGTATTTGCAGCAGTTCTGTGCCTGAACGGATGCAGTTCCAGGAATGCGGTACGGGTGAACGGGATACGCCTGGAAGAAATACCCCGTCAGTTGGAGGAGACCGCTTCGGATACAGCAGGTCAGACGGACAGGCCCGATGACGAGGCTGCGGTCTATGTGTGCGGCGCAGTCATGAAACCAGGTGTCTGCTATCTGTCCTCTGACGCGAGAGTCTGCGACGCGATCGAAGCCGCAGGCGGTTTTGCCGGGGATGCAGACACGGAATGGCTGAATCTGGCGAGGCATATAAACGACGCGGAAATGATCGTCGTTTATACCCGGGAGGAAACAGCTTCCCTGAAGGAAAGCGGTTCCGGCGCAGACTTGCAGGAAAGCGGCGGACCGGAAGGAGGTCTGCAGGCGTCTGAGACAGGTTCTGACAGAGTAAACCTGAACAGTGCCTCGAAGGAACAGCTTATGACCCTGCCCGGAATAGGCGAGGCAAAAGCTTCATCGATCATACGGTACAGAGAGGAAAACGGTCCTTTTTCCTGTCCGGAGGACGTGATGAACATTAGCGGTATCAAGAACAGCGTATACGAGAAGATACGGGACCTTATCACAGTATAAAGAAGTAAAGAGGGAAAACATGCCGAAGAAGGTACTTGTAGTCGATGACGAGAAGCTTATTGTAAAGGGACTCCGTTTTGCGCTGGAGCAGGACGACATGGAAGTCGATACTGCTTATGACGGAGAAGAAGCTGTGGAGAAGGCGAGAGAGGGAAGCTATGATATCATTCTTCTCGATCTGATGCTGCCGAAGCTGGACGGTTTGTCTGCCTGCCAGCAGATACGCGAGTTTTCGGATGTTCCGATCATCATGCTCACTGCAAAGGGCGAGGACATGGATAAGATCCTCGGTCTGGAATACGGGGCGGATGATTATATCACCAAGCCTTTCAACATCCTTGAGGTCAAGGCGCGCATCAAGGCGATCATGCGCAGAACATCATCGCGCGGCGTGCCGGAGCAGAACGAACGGATCGTTGAGGTCGGCGACCTGGTACTGGACTGTGACGCCCGCAGGGTGCAGGTTTCCGGAAGAGAGGTCAATCTGACTGCAAAGGAATTCGATGTGCTTGAACTCCTGGTACTGAATCCCAATAAGGTGTACAGCAGGGAGAACCTCCTCAACCTGGTGTGGGGATATGAATATCCGGGCGATGTCCGTACGGTTGACGTACACATCAGAAGACTTCGTGAAAAAATCGAGGAGAATCCGTCTGACCCGAAATATGTGCACACCAAATGGGGCGTAGGATACTATTTCCAGCACTGATCTGAAGCGTCATCTCTGTCCGGTCGGAATGAAAGTCCGGCCGGTCATTTCATTTACGCAGAAGCAGAATCATCGGACAACACACTGAATGGATATGAGTGACAGACTGAAACGGATATTTCAGAGTATGCATTTCCGCATGCTCATCATCATGCTGCTTGTCGGCCTCGTGCCGGCAAATATCATGCTGCGCGGCATCCTGACCGGATATGAGTCGCAGTCTGTCTCCATGCGTGCTTCCATGATCCGCAACCAGTGTCTCAGGCTGAGCAGAGACCTGCTGGAAACAAACTATCTGGAAAGCGGCACATCAGATGTCGTGGATTCTGAACTGCAGCAGATCGCAGACCTGTACGGGGGGCGTGTGATCGTAGTGAACGGAGCATTCCGGATCATACGTGACACGTATGGACTGGATGAGGGGAAGACGGTCGTTGCCAAAGAGGTCATTGAGTGCTTCAAGGGCATCGACAGCGATTACTATAATGCGGCAAATGACTTTATTGAAGTTGTAAGCCCTGTTATGGATGATGTCACCAGGAGCGCAGCCGGTGCGTTTATCGTTTCCATACCGACTACCGATATCATTCAGAGCAGGAATAACCTTTCAAGGAGTGTTCTGCTTCTTCAGATCCTGGTCACATTTCTGGTGATCGGTGTATCGATCTATGCGTCACGGCTGCTTGTAAAACCGTTCGGCAAGGTCACCGCCATGATGAATGCCGGTACGGATTTTCTGACAGAAGATATCTCCATACCGGATTATACAGAGACAAAGCTTCTCTCGGAAGCATACAACCAGATGCGGCACAGGCTGCAGGCACAGGAAGAGTCGCGCCAGGAATTCGTATCAAATGTCTCGCATGAACTGAAGACACCGATGACTTCCATGAAGGTTCTGTCTGATTCCCTGATCCAGCAGGCGGAGGTTGGGGAAGTCCCCAATGAACTGTATCAGGAATTCATGAAAGATATCGGTGAGGAAATCGACCGTGAGAACAAGATCATAACGGATCTGCTGAACCTGGTGAAGATGGACCGCAGATCGAATGATCTCCACATCGAGGATACGAACATCAATGACCTGATCGCTCTGATCCTGAAGCGCCTGCGCCCGATTGCGGCCGGCAGGGGGATCGAAATTGCCCTTGAAAGCTACAGGCCGATCATTGCGCAGGTCGATCAGACCAAATTCACACTGGCCGTGTCCAATCTGGTGGAGAACGGAATCAAATACAACAAAGAAAATGGATGGGTCCATGTTTCGCTGAATGCGGACAATACCTATTTCTTTGTGAAAGTGGAGGATTCCGGTATCGGTATCCCGCAGGAGGATCTGGACCGGATCTTTGAGAGGTTTTACAGGGTCGACAAGTCACATTCCCGTGAGATCGGCGGAACAGGACTGGGACTTGCGATCACGAATTCCGCAGTGCGGATGCATCATGGAGCGATCCGTGTATATTCCAGAGAGGGCGAAGGTACTACTTTTACCATCAGGATGCCGCTGCGGTATACGAGAGATGATGACACGGAGTCCGTGGATGAGAAGATATGAACGGAACGGGTAAGGAAGAGGATTCATGCAGATGAAGAGTGCGATCCGTAACAGAATAATGACTCTGTCACTGAGCATAGCCCTGGTGATCTGTTTCTTCCTGACGGGCTGTTCTTCTGCGGAAATGAACAGATCGGATGAAGAGAGCGTTGCGATCGGTATCTACAGGATCTATTATGTCAATCCGGAGGGAACTGCGCTTGTGCGATGCGACCACAAGATGGTCAGTGAAGATTTTGAGGGAATCCTTGCAGAACTAATGGACGCATTCATGCATGCAGACTCCACCAAATACAAGTCAGCGCTTCCGGAGGGGATAAAGATCAATTCTGCGACCACTGGGATATCCGAGATCGATGTTGACTTCAATGCCGAGTATCTGAGTCTTGACACCATCAGCGAGATCCTGCTCAGGTCAGCGCTGGTCAGCACACTTCTGCAGATCCGCGGCGTAGACACGGTCCGGTTTACAGTTGATTCGCAGAGCCTGGTTATCAATGATCAGGAAGTCGGTGCAATGACAGATGAGACCTTTATCATTCCGACAGGCGATTCGATCAATTCATACCGCAATGAGACGCTGACGCTTTATTTCCCGAACGCGGACGGAAGCAAACTGATCCAGGAGATCCGCACGATCTATTATTCAACGAATGTCAATACGGAGCGAATGGCTGCAGAACAGATGATCAAAGGCCCGAGGAATCCGAACCTTATCACGCTGACCACGCAGAATGTACTGGTCAGCGGAGTCGAGGTCAAGGGGGATATCTGCACGATTGATTTCAGTCCTGAAGTCAATAACGCTCCGTTTGCGGACAATCCGACTGATCCGGAGACGGTTCTGTATGCTTTTGCTAATTCGATCATTGATTCCTGCGAAAACGGAAAGATAGAAGGCGTCCGGTTCCTGATCGACGGTTCCATGGACACCCGGTTCAGGGGGGAAGTAAACCTGGATCAGACTTTTACCCGTAATGCGGATCTGATCGATACCTCCGGTGCGTCCGTCCAGAAGGAGGGCACCGTCGTCGACGAAGAAGAAAAACCGGTGATGGTGGAACAGGAGGTAACAGAGGCCGTAGACGGTAATTCCTGATCCCCGGAAAGGAGGCGGAAGACCATTCATTCTCTTCTAAGACGTCCCGTCTGCCTCATGGCCATAGCACTGGTTTTCCTGATATGGGCCGGCAGGATAACGGGACTGTATGATCCGGGAGGCAGAGACTTTCCTGAGGTTCAGGACAGGCATCTTACCGTTTCCGGGGTTGTAGCAGGGCGGGAAGCATCTGCAGGAAACAGCCGGATCATTTTACATTCTTTATCATTTCTTCCTGATCGGACCGATGCATACCGGGAACCGATCCGGGCTATGAATGACAGGCTCCATGATTCTGACAGGATGCTTGTCTGTCTGGCTTCCGGAGAGGACAGCGATACTGACCTGTACGGGGGCGACATTTCTGATTCTGTACCATACGCAAGGACGAATAAAAAAGATCAGACAGATCTCTTCCTGAGTCTGCACATCGGCGATATTGTCATGTTCAGGGGGAAATGCGCAGAGCCTCAGCGGGCAACGAATCCCGGGCAGTTTGATATGTGCGGGTATGATCATGCCAGAAACATTTATTTCACCATGCGCGATGCAGAACTGATACAGTCCTGCAGGACAAAGCTGTCCCTGCTGACTCCGTGGAATAAGGCGCGGGATATACTCTGGGATCTGCGCTTCCGTATGCAGAAAGGGCTTGCCGAAGTGTTCGGACAGGAAGATGCTTCTTATATGGCGGCCATACTGCTCGGAGACAGGAGCGGGCTGACAGAAGAGGGAAAGCGGCTGTTTCAGGACGGGGGACTGGCCTGGCTGCTGGCAGTCTCTTCACTGCATATCACACTTGCAGGAAGGGGAATGTACCGGCTTTTAAGACGGCTGCGCCGGTCTTTTGTCTTTGCGTCTGTATTTGCTCTGTTCACGGTATTATGCTGTCTGATTCTGACCGGAGGAACACTGTCAGCACAGAGAGCCTGCATCATGTTTACATTCTGGCTGGGTTCGCAGATCCTGGGCCGGACGGAAGACAGACTGACATCACTCGGAGCTGCCGCCATACTGATACTGACAAGGCAGCCGTATGCACTGTTCGAAAGTTCATTCCAGATCAGCTGTATCTGCATCCTTTCCATGGAACTGCTGCCCGGAGCAGTCAGGAAAGCAATGGGAACCGGCAGCCCGGCGCTTGCTGCAGGTATGAAGCAGCCTGACGGATGGGTCGCTGCCGCATCCGGATCTCTTCTCCGGTCAGCCAGTATCCAGACCGGTATTCTGCCGGTCATGCTCTGGTGGTTCTACCAGATCTCCCGATATGGAATCCTTCTGCATCCGGTGCTGCTTCCGGCAATGACGCTGCTGGTTGGATTCGGCCTGTCCGGCGCACTGTGCGGAGCACTGCTGACCGCGGCAGGAATTCCTTTCCCGATGCATACGCTGATCCATGCCGCCGGTCTGCTCCTGACCGGACCATGTCATTACCTGATCACTTTTTTTCTGGTGCTCTGCAGAATCATGCAGGATCTTCCGGGCTCTGTTCTCATTCTCGGAAGACCGGACTTGATGCAGGTTGTTCTGTATTATATCCTGCTCGGCGGATTTCTTCTGGTCATGAAAAGACGGGATCCGGCAATATGCGGAAATACCCGCGCAGCAACCGGCTGCGGGACTGTATCCGCACGAAAATCAGGGCTGTCAGCAAAGCTTACAGTTCTGTTTCTTACGGTTATGATGATCACAATGCTTATATTCCGAAGACGTCCTGCATTTCGTTATACCTGCCTGGATGTCGGACAGGGAAGCTGCAGCCTGATCGAATGCGGAGATTATGTCTGTCTGTTTGATGCAGGATCCAGTTCTGTTCAGGATGTCTGGAAATACAGGATCGACAGCACGCTGAAATACTACGGGATATCAGAGATCGATACCGTATTCCTCTCACACGGAGACATGGATCACATAAACGGGATCGGTCAGATGTTTTCTGCTTATCACAGGAACCTTGCCGGGGAAAATGCAGGAGATGTATCGATCCGGCAGCTCTGCCTTCCGGATCTGCCGGCTGAAGATGAACAGCTGACTGAGATCCGTGAAGCGGCGGAACGGCTGCGCATTCCGGTCGGATATGTTTCAGAAGGATCATTTGTCCATGAGGAATCTCCGCAGAATATGGCTTCAGATAATCTAAAACTGTGTATTCTGAGTCCTTCGGAAGGGCGTCTCACTGGAAATGGAAATGAAGACTGCATCGTAATGCAGGTATCATACAGGAATGTGCAGATCCTTCTGACCGGAGATCTGGAACTGGAGGGCGAAGAGCAGTTTGTAAAGCACTATGCTCAGAAAGAGGAGATAAAAAGGAATACAGACGTGGATGACGGCATATACCGTATTCTGAATGCGGGACATCATGGGAGCAGGAATGCAACGTCAGAAGCGATGCTGAAACTCGTGCAGCCGGACCTGGTGATCATTTCCTGCGGGAAGAATAACAGGTACGGACATCCCTCTGAAGAAATGCTTCAGCGATTGGAAGAATACGGAACTGCATGGAAAAGAACGGACCTGGACGGGGCATTCTGTCTCGAATGCGGATGAACCCTCATATAACGGTATGCAATGGGATTTAGTCCGAACCATTTGAGTTATGGATATATTGTGATAGAATATAAAAGACGTATTCTGTCTTTTATGATTGGAAAGGTTTTGATAAAGGAGTTTCAGAAGCGATACGTTTCTTTACAGGCAGTCATTATGAATATCAGGAACCAACATTTTAATTCCATACAAAACGGTCTGGCAGCCTTGATCCTGGCTGTGATTATCTGTGCGTTTTGCGGGGGTAATTCGAAGCTGTATGCGGCTGTCCATGTACCGCGTATGTCCGACAGGAGATTTGAGCACGAGCTGCTGGAGATGGTGGACGATCATGACGTCGGAATCACACGGGCAAAAGCGGCAGGCAATCCCTTCCTCAGCAGGAGGCTGATACTCAAGTCGGGGGACAGGACGATCAATCCTGCTGATTACGGGGCAGTCGATGCGATTCAGGATCAGAGAGGCCACTATATCATACAGTTTGAGTCTTCCGCGGCAGCAAAGCAGGCACTGAAAAAACTGAAAAAACTGGATTCTACTGTCTATGTGGAGCCGGACGGTTACGTGTTTGCTGCAGAATCTCAAAGCAGCCTGTTCAGCGCAGGGGAACAAACGACTGCAGACTGGGGAGGGAGCGCGATCGGCGCTGACAAATACGCCTGGTATCTGGAACGGATCGGAACAACAGGGTCTGTGCGGGTAGCGGTCCTTGATTCAGGAATCCGTAAGACCCACGAGATATTCGAAGGGCGTCTGGACCTGAAAGATGAATATGATTATCTGGATAACGATAATGATGCTTCGGATGAATACGGACACGGGACGCAGGTTGCCGGGATAATCGCCCAGGCTACGTCCGGACTGAATGGTATCCGGATCGTCCCTGTCAGGGTATTGAATGAGAATGGCGGCTCCAGTTTTTCGGTCTGTTCGACAGCAATTCGTGCTCTGGCCGGGAAAGTCGATGTCATGAATCTCAGTTTCTGTATGGATGATCCGCTTACAGATGATCAGTTAAGTGCGTCATCCTATTTGACAGAATCTGTCGGAATTGCCGCAAATGCCGGTACGACAGTCGTCATCTCTGCAGGGAATTCAGGCGGAGACGCAGTAAATTATGCTCCGGCCAACATCCCGGATGAAAGAGTAGCCGGGTGCATTATCGTTGGAAACAGTACAAAAGACGGAATACCATGGTCTACAAGCAATTACGGCAGTACGGTGGACGTCTCTGCACCAGGCCGTCTGATTCATACTTCCAGTAAAACTTCAGACAGCAGTTATGTGACAAATACCGGCACTTCTTTTTCCGCACCGTATGTATCTGCAGCTGCAGCGATGCTGAAGCTCTGCAATCCGTCCTGGCCGCCGGTTCAGATCGAAGCGGCACTCGAGAGCAGTGCCAGACCTTTCAGCAGCAGCACAAGTCACTATTACGGAAGCGGTATCATTGATCTTACAAACCTGATACCGGCAGAATATCTGGAGCAATATCAAACGGAACAGGAAAACAATGCGGCGGCGCAGGCGGTAATTGACCAGATCAATGCACTGCCCGAAACGGTCGGCCTGAGCAATAAGGCCGCCGTGGAGGCTGCCCGTGCGGCGTATGACAGTCTGACTGCAGATCAGAAGGCTCTTGTCACAAATCTGAATGTACTTGAAGCGGCTGAAACTGTGATCCGCAAGGCGGAAGAAGAACGTGCCGCGAACAACGGGAATACAGGTAACAATACAGGTGGCAATACAGGCAGCAATACAGTCAGATACCCGGGGACAAACCCGCGGAGAAATGTCTCTTACCGCGTTCCGCTGAAAAAGAAACAGAGAACGAAGGCTTTGAAAGTTCTGGGACTTGCAGGTGGAGACAAGGTTGTTTCCTGGAAATCTTCCGATACCAAAAAGGTTAAGATCGTATCCGGCAAATCGGACGGTACCTGTGTTGTAAGAGCAGGGAACAAAACCGGAAATGCCAGGATTACCGCAGTATGCGCGAGCGGAAAGAAGGTGCTTTTCCATCTGCGCGTACAGGCAAAGAAAGTACGTACAAAGAAGATACAGACAGAAAAGACGGAAATCAGACTGTCAGCCGGGGAACGGTATAAGGTGAGGACCACACTCTATCCGATCACGTCGACTGAGAAATGTACATATAAATCCGGGAACAGAAAAATCGTTGCTGTAACCAGAAAAGGCGAGATCAGAGCCGTGTCACCCGGAAAAGCGACCGTAACCGTTTACAGCGGCAGAGCAAAGCTGCGGATAAAAGTGATCGTAAGGTGAAGGTTTTATGAAAAAAAAGAATGAGTGGGATGCTGTATTCACCAGGAGGCTTGAGACACGATACGACGAGATGAAGTGGCTCTATGGGGAGCTGTATAACGGATACAAAGGATCCTTTGAGTATTTCCTCTCCATGCTGTTCCGCAATTATACAGAGCGGAAGAAGGCACTGAAAGATCTTGACACAGAGCGGGAAAACAGACCGGACTGGTACCGGGAAGATGATCTGGTGGGCATGCTCATGTATACGCAGTGTTTTGCCGGAAATCTGAAGGGAGTCAGGAAACATCTGAACTATGTTCAGGAGTGCGGGGTTAATTATCTGCATCTGATGCCTCTGCTGCAGAGTCCGGAAGGGAGAAGTGACGGCGGGTATGCAGTGTCAGACTTCCGCAGTGTGGAGCCTGCTCTCGGGACGATGAAGGATCTGGAAGATCTTGCGGATGCCTGTCACGAAAGAGGCATGAGCGTATGTCTTGACTTCGTCATGAATCATACCAGTGAAGATCACGAATGGGCGAAAAAAGCGCGTGCCGGTGTCAAGGAATACCAGGATCGTTATTATTTCTTTGACAACTGGAACATACCGAATGATTTTGAGAAGACGGTGCCCCAGGTATTTCCCCAGACAGCACCCGGCAATTTCAGCTGGTGCGAAGAAGCGGGGAAAGTCGTGATGACGACTTTTTACACGTATCAGTGGGATCTGAATTACTGGAATCCGGTCGTGTTCAACGACATGACGGATAATATGCTCTTTCTCTGCAATAAGGGGATCGACGTGATACGTCTGGATGCAGTTCCCTATATCTGGAAACAGCTCGGGACACGCTGCAGGAACCTGCCCCAGGTACATACGCTGGTGCGGCTCATGCGGATGGCAGCGGAGATCGTCTGCCCGGGAACGCTTCTGCTCGGAGAAGTTGTAATGGAGCCTTCGAAGGTGGTTCCGTATTTCGGGACGGTTGAAAAACCGGAATGCCAGATTCTCTACAACGTGACAACCATGGCCAGCACATGGCACACGGTTGCGACGCATGACGTACGTCTCCTGAAACACCAGCTGGAAACGGTATTCGCGCTTCCGAAACAGTATACGTTCCTGAATTATCTGAGGTGCCATGATGATATCGGCTGGGGACTGGACTATGCTTTCTTAAGTCAGTTCGGCGTGGAAGAGGTGGCGCATAAAAAATTCCTGAATGACTATTTCCGGGGATTCATATTTAACTCCGATGCAAGAGGCGAGCTGTATAACGATGATCCGAAGCTCGGCGACGCAAGACTTTGCGGAACTACCGCGTCACTGTGCGGAGTCGAAGCGGCGCTGCTGGACCAGGACGAGATGCGGCTGACAAAGAATCTGACACTGGATATCATGCTTCACGCATTTCTGTTTACCCAGAGCGGTATCCCGGTCCTTTATTCCGGAGATGAGATCGCACAGCTTAATGACAATGCGTATCATGACGATCCGCTGAAAATGGAAGATTCCCGTTATCTTCACCGGGGGAGCCTGAACTGGGAAGATGCGAAAAAGCGGAAGAAGAAAACCACTCTGCAGGGAAAGATGTTCGGTGCGGTCAAAAAACTGGAGAAGATCCGCTCGGGCTACCGGGTGTTTGATAATTCCGCAGATACCTGGCTCGTAGAGACGTGGAACGACCATGTGCTTGGAATCGGAAGATATAAGGACGGTGAAAAGCTGATCGGACTGTTTAACTTCAACAATCATGACGAGACAGCGTGGATCAGCGAAGACGGAGCCTATACGGATCTGATGACAGGCAGGGAGCGGGAAGCAAAGGCAGTCGGTGTTCCGGCAGGAGACTTTGTCTGGCTGTATACAAGGCTTGCCGGTGACTGAAAACAGAGGATCCGGTTTTACAGGACCGGAACATATCGCAAAGGAACCGGAGATGAGCAGAAATGCTTTGCAGTGGAGGTCTCTGCCATGACCATAAGAGAACAGGCAGAACAGAGAGAATATCAGTATCTGAGCAGGTACGCCTCCCACAGTGCGTCCAGCATGGGGCGTGACCGTGAAGAAAAGCAGGATGAGATCCGTACGGTCTACCAGAGAGACAGGGACCGGATCCTGCACAGCAAGTCTTTCCGTCGTCTGAAGCATAAAACCCAGGTGTTCATTGCACCGGTCGGGGATCATTACCGGACCAGGCTCACCCATACGCTGGAGGTATCCCAGCTTTCCAGAACAGTAGCCAAGGCCCTGTTCCTGAATGATGACCTGACAGAGGCGATCGCGCTCGGACATGATCTCGGACACACTCCGTTCGGCCACGCGGGAGAGCGGGCACTGGATGAAGTATGCCCCCTTGGATTCCGCCATTACAGGCAGAGCATCCGTGTGGTAGAGAAACTGGAGAGAGAAGGACAGGGACTGAACCTGACGAAGGAGGTTCGCGACGGGATCCTCAATCATCAGTGGGAATTGCTCCCCTCGACACCGGAAGGACAGATCGTCCGGTTCTGCGATAAGATAGCATATATTAATCATGATATTGATGACGCCGAGCGGGCGGGCATTCTGGCTGAAGAGGATATCCCGGAACGGTTCCGGAGATCTCTGGGTGCAAGCACAAAGGAACGCCTGGATACACTGATCAATGATATCATTTATCACAGCATCGATTCCGAAAGGATCCGCATGTCGGATGAGATCCAGCGGGAGATGGTGGATCTGAGAAGGTTTATGTATGAGAACCTTTACACCAACAGCATCGCCAAGGCGGAGGAACGCAAGGTTCCTGGGCTTCTGAAGATTCTGTATCAGCATTACGAACAGCATATCGAAGAGATGCCCGAAGAGTATGTACAACTGATCGAATCCGGCGAGCAGGAGCAGAGAGTTGTCTGCGATTATATATCCGGGATGACTGACCCATATGCGGTCGAGAAGTTTGAAGAACTGTTTGTACCGAAGAGCTGGCCGATGTATTGACAGGGAGTTTTCATGTACTATTCGGATGAAGTGATCGATCAGGTCCGCAGCGCCAATGACATCGTGGATGTCATAGGACAGAGCGTTCCGCTCAAGAGAGGCGGAAGCAATTATATCGGCCTGTGTCCGTTCCATAATGAGAAGACACCTTCCTTCTCCGTGTCGAGGCAGAAACAGATGTATTACTGTTTCGGCTGTCACAAAGGAGGAAATGTCATAACCTTTGTGGAAGAATACAATAACATGAACTTTACAGAGGCGATGCAGTTTCTGGCAGACCGTGCCGGGATCAGGCTTCCCGAGAGGGAGATCACTGCAAAGGAGCGGCGCAGCCAGACCGAGAAAGCTCAGCTGCTTGAGGTCAATAAGCTGGCGGGAACATATTATTATTACAGTCTCAGGTCCGCCGCGGGAAAACCGGGTATGGATTATCTGGAAGGACGGCAGCTCTCTGAGAATACAATGAAATCATTTGCGCTCGGATTCGCGCCGAAGACCCCGTCAGACGGTCTGTACCGGTTCCTGAAATCAAAGGATATCAGCGACGATCTTCTGAGGCGCAGCGGTCTCATGAATGTCGATGAACGCCGTGGAACCATGTATGACAAGTTCTGGAACCGCGTCATCTTTCCGATCATGGACACGTCAGACCGTATCATCGGTTTCGGCGGCCGGGTCATGGGGGACGGAAAACCGAAGTATCTGAATTCTCCCGAGACAAAGATATTTGATAAGAGCCGGAACCTGTATGCACTGAACCTCGCCAGAAGGACCCGGGAGGATTACCTGATCCTGTGCGAGGGGTATATGGATGTGATCTCCATGCATCAGGCCGGATTCACAAATGCAGTGGCGTCTCTGGGAACATCTCTGACACCGGGGCATTGTGCTCTTCTGGCCAGGTATACCAGAAATGTCATACTCAGCTATGATTCGGACAATGCAGGCATCAATGCCGCACTGCGTGCGATACCGATGCTGCGGAAAGCCGGTATCACTCCGAAGGTTCTGAAACTGGATCCCTGTAAGGATCCGGATGATTTCATCAAATCTCTCGGGCCCGATGCAATGCAGGAACGTCTGAAGAATGCACAGAATGCACTTCTGTTTGAAATCGGGGCAGCAGGAAGAGAATATGACCTGGATGACCCGGACGGAAAGACCAGATTCTTTGATCGTGCCGCAGCGATGATCGCGGATCTGGAGACCGAGATGGAACGTCAGAATTATATCGATGCGGTCAGCAGAGAATATATGGTCGGGAAACGCATGCTCCAGGAACTGGTAAACCGGCATCTGGTACTGGGGGCTTCAGGACTGAACCGTCAGTCGTCTGTTTCCGGAGATAAAGCCGGTATTTCTGCCGGCAGTATTTCTGATTCGGGCGGAACGAATGATTACACGGATGCATACGATCCGCAGAGCGGATTTGATCCGGAAGACCCGTTTTCCTATTACGGGGTCGGCAGGGAAACTGAGGTTTATGAAGACGAGGCGACAGGAAGTATGTATCAGGCACCGCCGTCCGCCTCGAGGAACAGTCGCCTGGGCAGCGTTAAGCAGCAGGGAGAAATGATCTCGAGACAGCTTCTCCTGAATTACATCGCACAGTATCCTTCCATCTACGAAACCGTAAAAAAGTATGTTTCTGCAGAGGACTACGGGGAAAAGGACAGCCTGACAGCACGGACTGCAGAACTGATCTATATGCAGATGGAAAGAGACGGAAAGGTAGATGAAGCAGCGGTTCTGTCGCGCTTTCCGGATGCTGCTGACCAGACCAGGATTGCAGGAATGTTTCATACACTGGATCCGGTATCCTCTCAGGGAGAGCGGGAAAAGGCGGTACGGGAGACTCTGCTGAAGGTGTTCTCAGCAGCCTCGGACAATAACGGCGGAGACCTTCAGAAAGCGATAGAACGCAAGAAACGGGAGACGGAACTCAGGAATCTTAAGATTGCCCTGCGGTAGATGCTGCCCTGTAATCCGTGCTGCACGAAAAGGGAAAATAACGTCGTTTGGAGGTGGAGATGACTCTATCGGACAGACTTGAGGCGGCAGCCGGACTGGTGACACCCGGATTCCGTCTCGCCGATGTCGGAACAGATCACGGTTTTGTTCCCATCTGGCTGATCAGAAACGGGATCATTCCTTCTGCGATCGCCATGGATGTAAACCGGGGACCGCTGGAGCGGGCTGCGGAGCATATACGGGAAGCCGGTCTGGAGCAGTTCATAGAGACCAGGTTATCCGATGGACTTGCGGCACTGAAATCTGATGAGGCGGACAGTGTCCTCATCGCCGGGATGGGCGGAGCGCTGACGGTCCGGATCCTGAAGGAGAATCCTGCAGCTGCTCTGAATATTCGGGAACTGATTCTGCAGCCGCAGTCGGAGATCTCAAAAGTCAGATATCATCTCGCCGAGAGCGGCTGGGTGATCGACCGGGAAGATATGGTCTTCGAAGACGGGAAATATTACCCCATGATGCACTGTATACCGGGAGAAATGCACCTGTCTGAGCAGCAGGCGGAATACGGACCGGTTCTGCTTGAAGAGAGACATCCGGTCCTGCTCCGGTATCTGAAGTTCCGGGAATGTGTTCTTGAATCAAATGTGCAGAGCCTCAGGAAAGCCGCGTCCGATAAGGCGGAGGAACGCCGGAAAGAGATCCTGGGGCAGCTGGACACGATCAGGGAGATCCGGTGCCGGTATTTTGATGAAGAAACGTGAACAGAATTCAGAAGATCAGTGCGGCGGAAGAACAGTTATTGTATAATGACCATACATGACAATAAGGAGGCAACAGTCGATGGAAGTCAAGAGAGTAAGCATTCGCGAAGCAAAGAAGCGCATCAAGAATGATCCGGAACTCAGCAAGATGCTGGTCCGCAGCGGATGGAGAGAAATAGCGCTGGATCTGGACGGGGACGGGATGGCTGATGTCAGCTTTTCCAGTGATAAAATCGGAAGAAAGATCGATACCATGGCGATCGACCTGAGCGGTAACGGAGAGTTCAATCTGTATCTGCATGATACGGACGGAAACGGTATCCCGGATACGGTCCTCTGGATGGGTGACGGCGCAGACCAGGAAGCAGTCGTGGCGTTTGGCGGAGAAGTTGAACTCGGGTTCATCAACCTCGGCGTACGAGTGGCGAATCTGCTGGTCGCTGAAGAATTCATGAACAGGGAGCTCGGACTCTCCCTTGCAGATCTTGCGGCTTATATGAAGCTTCACGCAGCAGCAATGCTTGCAGAACTCGAGAAGCGTGAGAACGCGGAAGGGATCGAAAAGGTCTATTATTTCCTGGATGATGCCCAGACATATTATCTTGCGACAATGGACGGAACAAAACCCAGGGTAAGACCTTTCGGAACCGTTCTGCTATTCGACGGCAAACTCTATATCCAGACCGGAAAGGTGAAGGACGTTTCCAGACAGATCAGCGAGAACCCGTTTGTAGAGATCTGCGCATTCATGAACGGCACATGGGTCCGTATCTCAGCGGAGCTGGTTGATGACGACAATTACGATGCCAAGGTGGCAATGCTGGAAAAGATGCCTCATCTCAAGAACATGTACAGTGCGGACGATGACAACACGCAGGTACTGTACCTCAAAGACGCGACTGCCACATTCAGCTCCTTCACGACGGAGCCGGAAGTGATCACTTTCTGAGAGTAAGCATACAGCGATGCAATAATCCGGAGATTCCTTCATGGGATCTCCGTTTTGCTGTTTGCATGCCATGGACGCGATCTGACGGAAAAAAACCTGACCGACAACCAGTACTCTGAAAACATCTTTGAAATTTAAGAAAAACCTGTTCTATGACATAAGAATGAGCCGATATAATCGGAAACCGTTAAATATTTCATGACAGGGGGACAAAACTATGAGTAAGACAAAACGGTTCATTCCGCTGCTGCTGCTGGGCTGCATGATACTGACAGCTTTCACAGTGCCGGCAGCAGACACAGAGGAAGCGGATTACGATCAGATCAAAAGTGATCTTTCCGGAATGACAGAAGAGATCGCAGGGGCTTATCTGGCAGTGATGGATGATCTTTCCGCACATATCGGCACCGATGAGTCAGAGGACGGCGAAGGAGAATACCTGCACGGAGGCTTTGTCCGCGACTGGGACGGTGACGGGATCCCGGAGCTGTGTCTGATTCTCAGGACAAGCCCGAGGGACTCCGGAAACTGGGACGGGACTCCGGTCTACGGATGGTATCCGCCGACGATGCGTCTTTATACATACCGGGACGGACAGGCTGAAGAAGCCGGAGAATGCGACCTTTATTTCGGAACAGCCGGAAGGGAGGCTGCAGTTGCCGCACTGACAGATGAAGACGGCATGCAATATGTCTGGTGGGACCACAGTGTATACGAAGAGGAAAATATCGCGGAGTGCTTTGAACTGGCAAACGGTACCGTTCAGAAGTGTGAAGTGCCTGACGACGTGGCAGAAGCCGCACAAAAAGCCGGGACGGCAGATGAGTTTCTGGACTGCCTCGGAGAGGGAAGGGCTCATCTGCTGCTCTGCAACAACAGCGGCGATTCGAAGATCGAAGGAGAGGCAAACGCACAGAAACTCCGTGAGATCCTTGCCGGAATAGTATCATGAATATGAAAAAACCCGCTGAAACAGCGGGTTTTTCTGGAGCATATGGGATTCGAACCCACGACCTTTTGAATGCCATTCAAACGCGCTCCCAACTGCGCTAATGCCCC
>CADCOU010000335.1 GCA_902803155.1 uncultured Lachnospiraceae bacterium
CCGGAGTGTACTATCCGTTCTGGGTCTATGACTGCGAAGTGGACGGAGGGATCGAAGCGCGCGGGAACCGCATCCGCGTGTGGCGTTCCGGCATGTTTGAATATACGGAAACCAGTGTATATGAGATCGAGCGCGCAGGCCAGGTGCATGTCCAGAACATCACCCGCAATGCGCTGAAAGAGTCCGAGCGCAATCTGATCGACGCGGTACGCCCGTTCCATATGGAGGATGCGACGGATTTTGCCATGCCTTACCTGCAGGGATTTGTGGCACAGAAGAGGGACATCGAAACGGAAGAGGTTTCCGGTGAACTGCAGAAGACTGCCGCGAACTATGCGAGAAATGCCATGATGAACACGGTTACGGGATATTCTTCCGTAAACGGTGCCAGGGACAGCCTGCGGCCGGTTCGGGAGAAATGGCAGTATCTGCTCCTGCCGGTATGGCTGCTGACCTACGGTGCCAATTCCGGGAAAACGTATTATTTCGCAATGAACGGGCAGACCGGCGAGATCAAGGGAAAACTGCCGATCGACTACGGAAAACTGACCAGGGTATCCGGTATTGTGGGCGGGGCGCTCGCGGCCGCGTGCCTGCTGGCTTCTTACTTTATCTTATAAGGAGGCGGGGATGGGATACTCATTTCACAGAGACTTGACCGTGCGAAGAACCGCGCCGTCCGGCAATCCGATATCCGGCGCCGGAAGGCTGCTGGTCTGTTTCCTTATGATCACACTGCTGTATTCGTTCCCGGCACCCGCTGCCCCGACTTACTCCTCCGATACCGATCTGGCGAGTATTGAGGATAAGGGCGGCCTCCTGAATGATTACGAGGAGCGCTCGCTCCTGGAGCAGGCAGCGGAGCTTGCGAAGAAAACGGGGATGGAGTTTCGTGTTGTCACGACGGATGACGCAGACGGGAAGAGCACGTCTGAATACGCGGAGGATTATTTTGAATCCCTGTCTGAAAGCTTCAAGGGCGGATGCTACCTGCTGGATCTGGACAACCGGATGTACTATGTCGCGACTTACGGAGACCTCCAGTATTACCTGACAGACGAGAGGATCGACCGGATGGTGGACAATGCGGGAAGCTATGCGCGCAGCGGTGACTGGAGGGGAACGCTTTCCAGCATGCTGCGGGATACCATGTCTTATATCAATGCGGGCATCCAGGAACATACGGTAATCTATGACGAGGATACCGGAACATATACCTACTACGAACCGCCGAAGGGGATCACTCCGCTGGAAGGTGCGATGTCCGGAGGCGTAGGACTCATCGGTTTCC
The DNA here is from genome assembly GCA_902803155.1 of uncultured Lachnospiraceae bacterium. Classification (GTDB taxonomy): domain Bacteria; phylum Bacillota; class Clostridia; order Lachnospirales; family Lachnospiraceae; genus Porcincola. The sequence goes on from CADCOU010000335.1 coordinate 1,292, forward strand.
TGACAGTATTCTTTTCAACCAGGCGCCGCTATGAGATGAAGGTTCCGGAGAAAAATGATTATTCCGCGAAAGACAATGTGCATCTGATGCTTCGGGTGAATCAGGATCGTCTGATAGACCGCCGCGTACACCGGAGGATCATACCCAGGGATACCGGAGGCGGCGGAGGCGGACATGGCGGCGGGAGCCATATCTCAACGACTCATCATAGCTCCGGCGGTCATTCTGCCGGCGGCGGAGGGGGACACTTCTGACGCAGGAAGCGGATCGTCTCCATGACTGAAGTCACAGAATCCGCGCGACGAAGTTATGAAACAGGGAAATAACCAACAGGCTGCAGAGCCTGCACTGAGGAAGAGGAGAAGAATGAATATCGTATGTCTTGACGTGGAAGGAGTGCTGGTGCCGGAGATCTGGATCGAGTTTTCGAAGGAGAGCGGCATCCCGGAACTGAAGCGTACGACCAGGGACGAGCCTGATTATATTAAGCTGATGAACTGGAGACTGGGCATCCTGAAGGAACACGGAATGGGACTGAAGGAGATCCAGGAGACGATCGCGAAGATACAGCCGCTGGAAGGTGCGAAAGAGTTTCTGGATGAACTGAGGAAGATAACGCAGGTAATCCTGCTCTCGGATACTTTTGAACAGTTTGCATCTCCTCTGATGGAGAAACTCGGCTGGCCGACTTTGTTCTGCAATACTCTGGATGTTGCTGAGGATGGGACGATCACCGGTTTCCGGATGCGCATCAGTGATTCGAAACTCAGCACTGTGAAAGCGCTGCAGTCGATCGGATACGATACCATCGCGGCAGGTGATTCATACAATGACCTGGACATGATCCGCGCGAGCCGCGCAGGATTCCTGTTCCGCAGTACAGAGAAGATCATTGCGGACAATCCGGATCTTCCGGCGTTTGAAGGGTATGATGAGTTCCTCGCAGCGATAAAGGCGCAGCTGTAAGCAGCCGCTGTGAACGTTTTCAGTAAGGCTTGTACATTCCGGTCAGGTCCATATAGAAGTTTGCGCGGGAAACATTGATATATGGGATGACCCAGATCAGGCCGATTCCGAAACTGATCACGGACAGTGCCAGATATCCCAGAAATGAAAGTTCCAGCTGCAGGTACCGGATGATCTGCCCGCGCATCAGGGAGCGGCTTTTTGCGAGGCATTCTGTCGCGGAATACTCCTGATGGTCGATATAGAG
>CADCOU010000336.1 GCA_902803155.1 uncultured Lachnospiraceae bacterium
GATCTCCTGCTCCGTCCCGTCTGACAGTGTTACCGTGCCGGTATATGGCGCCGGTTCCATGAATTCAAACATATAGGAAGCCTGGTACCCTGTGGTTCCGGCCTCATCGGCAGGAATGATCGTCGGCAGGCTGTAGAGATACTCCCCGTCCATCGTGACATAATTCGCCAGATAGGGAAGCTCCGACCGTTCTGTCATGTTGGTTTTTTCATTGCCGGTGTATACGGCCCATACGAACCGAACTTCTTCTTTCTCCTCTTCCGAATACGGGTCCAGTTCCAGATTGACCGGAAGAATGATTTTCTCCGTATACTCTTCCAGGATCTCCGGATCAGCCTGTCCGGCTTTCTTCTGATGCCCGATAACGACCTGCACCGCTTCTTCCGCGGAGATCCCCTCTTCCGTCTCTGTATCCGGGAGAACCGTTTCCACGCTGCTGTTGACACCCAATACTTTTCCGGAGGGGTCTGTCACCACCTTAACCGCGCCGCCTGAAACCGTTACATTGTCATACATCTGCCGGAACACATAGTAGCTGTTGCCGGCAGTATCCGTAACCGTCCGCCACGGTTCGAACCGGATCCGCTCATCTCCCCCGAGCTCTCCGGTCACCCCGGCCACGACCGCAGCCGCGTCTTCCATGCTTCGCACCGTTATGTCTGCATAGGCGTCTTCCTCATAGAATGCACTGACCGGTGCCTCAGTTTCTGTCATCGCTGTCTCTTCAGAAAGAGACAACGACTGTGCCTGCACTCCCGCCGCACTGCCTGCGATCAGGCCAGCCGCCAGGAGCATTGCTAATAGTCTTTTCATATGCATTGCCTCCATAAATTCATATTTGTATTGCAGAATTACTGCATTTTTCTTTATACCCACAAATGTAGCAGGCAGTATGTCACAGGAATCGCACACCGGAAATGCGCGGTCCCGTCACAGAAAACCGGACAGTATCATAGCGACACTGTCCGGTCATAACTGCATATTTATTATATTACTTCAATCAGGAAAAACTGCTCATCATAGCCGCACGACAAAATCTCCGGCTGTATTACGGAGTTTCTGCGCCTACTCCCATTTCACGTTCTCCTCAATGATCCGCACGACATCCTCCAGAAGCTTCCGGTCTGTCCCGGAAAAACGGTCATACAGCGGACTGTCCATGTCAAGGACGCCTGCAACTGCTCCGTCTCTGTGGACCGGGATCACGATCTCCGAATTCGATGCGCTGTCGCATGCAATGTGTCCCGGGAACCGGTGCACATCCGGAACGACAACCGTCTCATCACGCAGAGCGGCAGTTCCGCACACACCTCTGCCGACCTCGATATGGATGCAGGCAGGCTTTCCCTGGAACGGGCCGACCACAAGCCGCCCCTCCCGCATCAGATAGAAGCCGGCCCAGTTCAGTTCCGGCATCGTATTCATGAGCAGTGCAGAGATGTTGCTGAGCGCCGACGCATAGAACGGCTCCTCGTCAAGGAAGCCCCGAACCTGCAAAAGCAGCGTTTCTGTATCTGCGGCGCTTTCTTTATCGTCCGAATCACTCATCTGTTTCACGTTGTTTTCCTCCTGCCGGTTCTTAATCTCTTCCGGATGATTTTCGCTCCTTAGCCTCTCCTCCAGTTCACCGTATTCCTCAAGCATATTGCTGATCCCGTCCTCGGAAAGGACGCCGCGTTTCAGATCCTGCGGCAGCAAACCCGCCTCATCCGCCTCAAAATCATCAAGCCAGGTCCTGCTGCTGTAATAAGTTTCCAGCTGACGTATATCCTCCCTCACCGGCTCGTATTCGTCCAGCGTGTCTTTCATTTTTGTGATGGATTCAAGAGCCCGGTCCAGGCGTGTTTCCATCTCTTTGATCCGTGCTATTGTCTTTTCATCATCCATCTGAGCGTTCTCCTGTCCGGCAGTCTCCTGCTGCCTCTGTGCAGTGCGTCAGACAACAATCCGCAGCGCATTGGCGCAGAACGCGGGAAGTTTCTCCGGCAGGGACACGAGCAGTACGCCGAGTTCCTTCCGGAACGGCACCGGGCCGAAGCCCAGCAGCTCCACGGACCGGATCTCCTGTTCCCCGAAACTCCGAAGCGCCATGATCTCTCCTCCGGACGCTCCCATCAGGAATGCGTACACTGCTCCGTCCTTCTGTACGAAGCGTACATCGTCCCGGGTCCAGTCGGTCTTTTCCTCGCGGAAGCCTTCAATGCGGACCCGCGTTTCCCCTTCTCCGAAAACACGCCACGGACGGGTTCTGTACACCGCCTCCGAGCAGACCCCGAACCATTCGCCAAGCTTCGAGAGGATATACTCCGCTTCCTCGTCGATGGTCCCGTCCGGACGCTGGAGGATATTCAGAAGCATGACGCCGTTCTTGGAAATGATGTCCACCAGCATCTCGATGATCTGCTCCGGATGCTTATACGGACTGTGGACATCGTAGAACCAGTTGCCGATGCAGGTATCGGTGTGCCAGGGTTCAGACATGACTCCGGGCAGCTGGCTCTTCTCGATATCCAGCACACCTACGCTGTAGATCTCCGGCCTGCGGTCCTTCTGCAGATAGACCGCCCTGTTCTCACCATATTGATCAATCGATGTATTGTACAGTCTGGCTACAGCCTTCAGTCCCGATTCATAATCAGCCGGATCCGGCATTTCCGTCTGTTCTCCCATCCAGTGTCCGCCGAACGGCAGCGCGCCGTCTGTATACAGAAGTTCCGGCTGAAAGCGGTCGATCATCTCGAAGATGCACTTCAGCCAGTATTCCCGATATGCCTTATTGGAAGTATACCAGGGCATGTAATCCTCCGGATCTTCCGTTCCATGCTCCCGGTTTGCATGATAGAAGTCCTGCCACTCCGGATCATTTCCGTCATAGGGCACGCCGGCATACGGGCCGTACTTATCACATCCCTTATTGACCCGCCACCACGAAAAGGACGCGCCGAGATGTTCGCTGATTCCGAATGGGAGTCCGTACTTTTTCGCTGCGGCTTTCCACTCTGCCGCGATATCCCTGTGCGGTCCGACATTCACACTGTTCATGCGGTTCATGGCGGAATCATAATTGAAGAAATGGTCGTGGTGCGTACCCATGGTCATGAAATACCTTGCGCCGGCCTGCCAGTACTTCTCCATCAGGGCGTCCGGGTCAAAGTGTTCCGCTTTCCACAGCGTGCAGATATCCTTGTAGCCGAACTTCGACGGGTGTCCGAAATGGCGCAGGTGATACTCATACTGCGGCGTCCCCTCGATGTACATATTCCGGGCATACCAGTCGCCGAACATGGGAACGCTCTGCGGTCCCCAGTGACTCCAGATACCGAACTTTGCGTCCCGGAACCACTGCGGCGCGGAATATTCCCGGAGGGATTCAAACGTTGGTTCAAAATGCTTCGTCATGCTTCCAGCCTCATATCTTTCACTCCGGAATAAACAGCAGGTCGTGATTGATGCTCGTGTAGAACATCTTCCGGAATTCCCTTCGGTCTTTTGTCTGTCCCAGGATCCACATGGTTTTCGCTATCACGGATTCCAGCGTCATGTCATAGGACTCCGGTATGTTGTAATCATTCTTAACCGCATTTCCCACTTCATAGACGGACATGTCGCTCCCTTCATTGGGCACCTGGGTCGCCATGATCACGATCTTACCCGCGGCTGTCCATTTCCGAATCGCTTCCCGGAAGCTCCCGTCCCCGTAGTCCGGGATCCCTCCGACACCGAATGATTCGATGATCAGGGCGTCATACCGGTCCATCAGGGTATCCAGAACTGTTCCGTCGCTGCCGGGAATCATCCTGTACAGAAACACCTTCTCCCCGAGCGTGTCGGAGAAGCTGACCGGTTTCGTCTCATATCCCTTGTCATTAATATAAAACAGGATCCGGCTGTCCTGAATGACGGCAAGCGGGGGATAGTTGATGCTGGAAAATGCGTTGTAGCTCTTTGTACGCTCTTTCTTCGCGCGGGTTCCCGCTATCACGGAGCCGCCGAAGACGATCACCACGTCGTGCGCCCGGTCATCCGATGCAAAGCGGACGCTGTCCAGCAGGTTCGTCCTGGCGTCGGTATCGGAGAGGTCGATCGGCCGCTGCGCCCCTGTGATTACAATGGGCTTGAGGCTGTGCTGTATCAGATAAGACAACGCAGCCGCCGTGTACGCCATCGTATCGGTTCCGTGGCAGATCACAAACCCGTCGTAATCCAGATAGGTTTTCCGTATCAGTCCGGTCAGTTCGAGCCACTGTTTCCAGTGCACATTCGTGCTGTCCAGGCAGAATGGCTGTACCACATCGATCCTGCAGAAGTTCTTAGCCTCCGGAATATATGACAGAAGCTCATTTCCTGACATCTGCGGGGAGAGCCCGTCTTCCGTGTGTCTGGACGCGATGGTTCCGCCGGTTGCGATCAACAGGATATGTTTCATTCCGCTTCCTCTTTTTCTTTCTGTTCTGTATCTCTATACGGGTGTGACCTCGGCAGGAGGTCATTCCTGCCCGCTTCCAGAGTATCATGAAACCTGTCCGATTGCCATGCTGATTGAATATGGATATTTTTAATATAATTGTTAAATATATGTCTTGCGGGCTTGTGAGAATTGCACTAAAATCGGGATAGCAGTGTATGTTGCGGATGGTCCGCATTTTCAATATGTCAGAAGGGAGAAAAACTATGAGAAAAGGTCTGATACTGGCACTGGTTTCCTGTGCCGCCATGACGATGGCTGTGTCCTCGCCCGCATTTGCGGAAGATGTGACGCTGAACGCCCTGTTTATGAAGCAGGCCGGCTACAGTGAGGAGGACGTCACCGCGATGACGCAGGCATTCACTGAGAGCACCGGCATACAGGTGAATCCGACATTCGTTGCGTATGAAGAGCTCGCACCCAAGATCCTCACCTCCGCAGCCAGCGGCGGCTACGACGTGATCCTCGGTGACTGTATCTGGCCTGCTCAGTTTGCGAAGGCAGGACTCGTGCTGGATGTTACGGACCGTGTGGAAGCACTGGATCTGGACGACATCTATCAGGGCGCACTGGACGCCACCCGCTATGAAGGTAAGTACTACGGCATGCCGTGGCTGAATGATGTGAAATACATGTTCGTCAACACGAAGCTTCTTGCGGATGCCGGCATCGAAGAAGTTCCCACTACCTGGGACGAGCTGATCGAAGACGCGAAAGCCGTGAAGGATCAGGGAATCTGCGAGTATCCGATCGCAGCCTGCTATGCACAGGCAGAATGCCTGATCTGCGATTACACCTGCATCGCAGGTGCTTTCGGCGGTGCATTTGTAGATGAGAATAATGAGCCGACCCTGAACAGCGAAGAGAATGTTGCTGCTCTTGATTTCATGGCTTCCACCCTGACGGACGGCCTGTGCAACCCGAAGAGCCTTGAGATGATCGAAGATGACGTTCTGTCCACCTTCGCGGCAGGAAACGCAGTTTTCGCAATCAACTGGACTTATCAGTTCGCATCCATGAATGACGAGAGTCAGTCTTCTGTCGCAGGCCAGGGCGTGATCACTCCGATCCCGGGAACCGACAAGGCTGAGAGTGCAACGGTCAACGGCGGTATGCCGCTGATGATCACAGCAGGATGCCAGCATCCGGATGAGGCTTGGGATTACATGCAGTTCCTCGCTTCCAAGGAGATGCAGGCAGAATACTGCGCAAACGCACTTCCGATCTGGAAGAGCCTGTACACCGACGAAGGCGTCATCGAAAAGGCCGGCGCAGAAGTCGTCGCAGCATCCCAGATCCAGTTTGATTACATCGTGAACCGTCCGATGGTTCCGTACTACAACGAGCTTTCCACCTCCATGCAGAGCGAGATCCAGAGAGTCCTTCTGGGTGAGCTGAGCGCACAGGAAGCTCTGGACGGCCTGCAGGAAACCGCTCTGTCTCTTGCGGAGGGTTGATCTGTCTGTCAACACAGCCTGGTTTCCGGAGCATATACTGTCCCGGATCAAAACCTGACAAGATATAGATTTTTATTAAAAAGGGCTGCCGGTCTGAGCGGCAGCCCTTTTTCCATCATTGCCGGTATCCCGGCTTATTACGTAACAGAATGCCTTCTCAATTACGACAGATGCTGCAGTGAAACAGCAACGGAACGGAGAAAAAGGTGCGGCTGCGAAAAGAAGAAGAGCGCTATGCGCTTAAACTGATCTCACCATCCATGATCGTGGTATTCGGGGTTATTATCGTCCCGATCGTCACGACATTTATCTATACCCTTGTAAATATCGACCCGCTCTCTGCCCACAAGGGAGAGTTTGCCGGTCTTTCATTTTATATAAAAGCCCTGACTTCCAAAGTGTTCTGGGAAGATCTGGGCCGGACGCTTCATTTTACGATCGCGTCTACTGCCATAGAGACGGTCCTCGGCATGCTGATCGCCCTGCTTCTGAACCAGAAGTTCCCGGGAGTGAAGTTCCTCCGCTCTATCATCATCATACCGTGGGCGCTTCCGACAGTGGTCAACGGAAGCCTGTGGAAGCTGATGCTGAACGGAGAATACGGGGTGATCAACGCCCTCCTGGTCCGTTTTCACCTGATCTCCTCCTACCAGTCCTGGCTGGGCAATCCGAAGACTGCCATGTGGTGCATCATCCTGGCAGATGCATGGAAAATGACTCCGCTCGCAGTCATCTTCTTCCTGGCCGCCCTGCAGGGAATCGACAATACGATCTATGAAGCCGCCAAGGTCGACGGTGCCGGAGCGTTCCGCCGTTTCCAGGCGATCACCCTGCCGGCGCTGAAGCCGACGATCATGGTGATCGTCGTCATGAGAACCGTCGAGAAGTTCAAGGCCTTCGACATCTTCTATCTCATGACGAGAGGCGGTCCTGCGAACAGTACGAAGACGCTGATGTACGATACCTATCTGCAGGCATTCACGAATCTGAACTATTCAGAAGCGGCGACCTATGCTTACCTGATCGCACTGGTTGTCGCACTGATGACTCTGATCTATGTGAAGCTGATGAACCGGGAGGAGGCATAACCTATGAAGAACAGAAAACATTCCGGGCGTATGTCTTCCCGCAAAAAACGTATCATGGCACTGGAAATGTTCCTGGGCCTGCTGCTGGCCATAACCGTCCTTGCCCCGATCGCATGGATGTTCCTTTCCAGCGTCATGCAGTCCGTTGACCTGACGGCAAAACCGCTGAAGCTGATCCCCGAAACGGTCACGTTTGAGCGGTACCGTCAGATCTTCCAGAGCACGACGACCAGCGATCCGGCTTTTGTCTTCCGGATCGCCCTGAAGAACAGTTTCATCATCGCTGTTTCCGTGACCGTTCTCTCTCTCGTGATCGGAACCATGGCGGCGTATGCATTTGCGCATGTGAGGTTCCGCTATAAGGGCGGTCTCATGATGCTGATCCTCTTCACATATATGCTTCCGCCTGCAGCCCTGATCATACCGCTGTACCGTATATACAGTTCCCTTCATCTGCTGGATAAAAAGTTCCCGCTGGTGATCCTGTATCTGTCATTTATCATACCGTTCATCATATGGGTAATGCAGGACTTCTTCGGATCCATCTCAAAATCGTTCGAAGAGGCCGCGCAGGTCGATGGTGCCACGCGGTTCCAGACACTCCTCTATATCTTCCTGCCGATCGCAAGACCCGGCGCGGTCGCGACCGGTATCCTGGCGTTCCTGATGAGTTGGGATGAATTCTTCTATGCGTTGATCTTCACCTCAAGCCTTACGTCTAAGACCATGACTATCGCGATCGAAGAATTCAACGGGAAGTTTACAATCGACTATGGAATGATCAGTGTGGCCGGTATCCTCGGTTCCCTGATCCCGGTATTGATCACAGTCATTTTCCAGAAATACATCGTGATGGGCATGACGGCAGGAGGCGTGAAAGAATGAGCGCCTCAGACTTTCTCAGAAGACACGGCATGCACGCGGACCGGATCGATCCGCAGCAGGAACTGTCCCGGTTTCTGGATGAAATGGACCGCGTCCGCGCAGGAGGCTCAGGGGATCTGAAGATGATCCCTGCATTCCTGGGAGAATACCGCCCTGCTGAGAATCGGCAGAAGCTCGCTGTGATCGACATAGGCGGGACAAATGTACGCACCGCCATCGTGGAAATGGGGCCGGAGGGCATGCTTTCGGCTGCGCCTCTTACGCCTTTCCTGACCCCGGGGCTGAATGAAGAACTCTGCTCGGAAACCTTCTTCCGCCGGATCGCTGAAGGCGTCAGTTCACAAAACGCGTGGAAACAGACCGCGGCTGAAGACGGATGCAGACTGGGCATCTGTTTTTCCTTTGCCCTGCAGCCTTCCGCGGATCGGGACGCCGAAGTGGCTTACGGTGCAAAACAGATCAACGTACCGGATCTCGTCGGACAGAAAATCGGCAGCTGCTTCCGCAGCGCACTGCAAAGTCTGGGACATCCCTCCGGTCAGAACATTACCGTGATCAATGACGCTGTCGCGGCAGCTCTCGGCGGCCGCAGTGTGCAGACAGGAAAGCGTTACAGCGGTTATCTGGGATTCATCTATGGAACCGGGACGAATCTGAGCTACTGCACTCCGGGAGGAGAAGTCATCAATGTAGAATCCGGCGCATACTGTTCATTTCCCGCAGGGGATATCGACGATGCTTATGACCTGTCACTGATTGACGCCGGCCAGGACCGTTTTGAAAAGATGGTATCAGGAGGATATCAGAAAGGGCTTGCCGACTGCATCCTGCGCTGTGCTGCGGAAGAAAACGAACTGAATGAAAAGGCCTGGCAGGTACTACATGAAAACGACGCGGCAGGACTGGAACCGAAAGAAGTCAGTGCCTTTATGACGGATCCTCTGGGAAACGGAATCATTGCGCGCGCCTGCATATCTCCGGCGGACCGGCAGTTCCTGCTGGAAATGTTCGACTGTCTGACCGAGCGCAGTGCCATGCTCTGCAGCATCACCATCACCGCGGCCCTGCTGCGGGCTGAAGCCGGACAAAGCAGTGATGCACCGGCGTTTATCACCGCTGAGGGCTCAACCTTTTCAAAACAGAAAGGTTTCCGGGAAAAACTGTACGCTGCGATGGATTCCCTGGCAGAAAAACAGTGTGGGCTTCACTATGAATTCCACACTGTTCCGGACGTGATTCTTCGGGGCACCGCCGTAGCCTGCCTGTCAGGGTAAATTCCGCATATATTATTTTTTCTTTGTCTTTACTGTCTTGACTGCGCTCCAGGCGGAATAGCCGCCTTTTCCGTCTACATAACGAATCCTCACATAATAGGTCGTATTCTTTGACAGTTTCTTTAATGTTGCCTTCGTCTTGCTCCTGCTGACCGAAGTACTCTTGACACCTGTCACGAAAGACTTGCTGGTACAGTACTGGATCTCAACCTTCCTGACATTTTTCCAGATCGGTTTCGTTTTCTTGGTTTGTTTGAAATTCTTCCAGGTTACGGTTACTTTGTCCTTTGCAGTTGCCTTCGGGTTCTTAATGGACGGCTTTTGCGTAATCGTAATCTTTTCTTTTATTTTTGGAATGCTTTCCGTCCTCTTGCCATTGCAGTTCCTGCAGGTATAAGTTCTGACTCCTGCTGCAGCTGTAGTCGCCTTTTTGGTCACTGCGCCTGCATCCCACTTATGACCGAGCGCCGCGATCGCTTCGGTCTTCGTATGCCTGGAATCATTTTGGCAGGTGTAAGTCTTAACGCCCTTCGCCGTACAGGTCGGTTTCGTTGTCACCGTTCCGCTGCCCCACTTATGGCCGAGTGCTGTGATCGCTTCGGTTTTCGTATGGCTGGGATCATTCTGACAGATATATTTCTTTTCCCCGTTTTCCGTGCAGGTTGGCTCAGCCGTTACTTCTCCGTCGTTCCACTTATGGCCGAGGGCTGTGATCACAACCTCCCTGGTCTGCGTTTCGAACGCCACATTAGTAAACTCTGCAGTATAGACTGTCTTCCCTGTCTTCTCACAGGTTGCAGGCGTTGTCTTTTCCACCGTTGTGCTGACGGTTTCCGTTTCGGTATGTGTTCCGTCATTTTCACAGATACGCGTCGCGGTCACACTACGGTTATCCTCCGTCCAGACATATGTCGGCTCTTTCCACTTATGACCGAATGCCGCGATCTCCTCTGTTCTTGTCTCACCGTCCCTGCTGCAGGTATATGTCCTGACTCCCGCAGTCGTACACGTCGGCTCGGTTGTCACTACTCCCTCGCCCCAATCATGTTCCAGCTTTGATATCGTCTTTGTTTGTCGCACTCCACACAGGTCACATGTTGCTGTCTCCTGCCCGTCCTCACTGCAGGTTGGTTCTTTTATTGTCTCCCATTCTCCATAACTATGACCGTTTATCTCCTGCCCCGTTGCACTGTCTACATCTTCAAAATAATTCTTGCTGTAAATCTTTCGGACATTCTCATCGTAGAGTATGTCCATGTCATCGTCATAAGTAAATGTGACGCCCCCGACGGTATATCCCGAACCTGTCGCCGACCCGGATCCTGCCATAAACAATCTTCCGTCACTTCCGATTGTTCCGGTATCACTGTTGGTAATATCCGCAAGATAGCTTCTTCTGCCCGTCACAACAAGATTCCACATATGCCGCCCGGCGCCTGTCCCGCCACTCATAGTGCCGGAAACCAGCAGGCATTCCAGTGTCGGATTACTGAACTGTGAGCAGTCGCACAGGTACTTAAATGCTTTGGAATAGCCTTCGCAGACTACGCCCGTTGAATCATCTTCGTCGAAAACCCATATCAGCTGCCAGGGGTTTCCATATGGAGTAGCATTGTTACTTGCCGCGGTTGTATTATAGGAGACATTCTCGGTTATAAAATTTTTATATGCCTGCAATTTCTTTGTATCATTCAGACTGGTATTAGCAGATACGACTTCCTTCGCATTTTGAGCTGCAGTTTTGGCCGCACCGGTTTTCGTCGAATCGGTGGTATATGTGGTTGTTCCGGCAAAATCCTGACTGACCGACATCTTAAATGTGAGCACAGGATCACTTGAAAAACGAAGCGCTCTGCTGTTTCCGCTTAAACCGGCTATAGAAATTTTTGTTCCTACTGTTTTTTCATACCAGTACAGATCATATGGACAATCCGCAAGTAACGCATCCCACATATTTTGGGAGTAAGCAATCTTTGCATACATTGCAGCTTTAGCCTCTGCTGTAATTGCTTCATTCACCACAAGTGCATCTACTCCCAGTTCAGCAGCGGAAAATGTCTTGCCGGCCGGATAACCCAGACTCTCCAATGTAATCCCAATCTCTGTAGATGTCCTTGCTCCGGCGGCGATTTCCTCTATCGCCCGCTTCATCTCCTGATAGATGATGAGTTCACTTCCTTCCAACCCATATGTTTTATCGCTGGCAGCTTCCAGAGAACTCTCTCCTCCGTTCCGGAACTCCCTTTCAACGTAAGTTGCGAAAAGATCTTCTGTGTCCGGAAGTGCAGAAAGAACCACATGTTCCTCTGTTCCCGGCAAGAGGATCTCCGCCCCTTCTTCGGACGCAGCCGCCAGCAATTCTTCATCCTCAATCAGTCCGGACAGCTCTTCAACAGACACGTCTGCATTATCCGGAATCACTTCATCCTCTGCGATACCATCCGCTTCGACTATTTCCGATCCGGAAACTTCTTCCACATCTTCTCCGATCTCAAATTCCGGCTCATTCGCAGCCTCAAGGGCAGACATAATCTCCTCATCCGCAGGCTCCCCGTTTTCCGCGCTTATCGCGGTCATCGGGGATACGGATGAGAAAAGCAACGTAAGTGTCATTATGAGAGCGATTTTTTTCTTCATGCGGGACTCCTTATCTTCAGTCTTCCGGCACCATCTCATGCGCAAGCGCATAATTCCGATAACGTTTATCCTCTGTCACTTCCCGGATCACGTGGATTCCGTCCGGGATGCGGACTTCCTCTTCGCTGCTGCTGAGCTCGATCTCAAGGATCGCCTGTTTCTTCCATTCCGGATAGATATCGATCTCAAAATAATCATCATGATCTGCCAGGCAATAACGCGTCTTCCGGATCGGATGAGCTTCCGGATCGGCGCTGGCAAGCATGTTCCGGTATTCTTCTTCGGAAAGGCGCCTCTCCAATGCGATCCGGCGGTACGGCGTCACCCGGCGTTTTTCTGACAGGTAATAGATATAATGTCCTTTGCTTCCTCTTCTCCGCACACGGATCTGACGGTCGTCCGGACTGATCAGATATGTCTGGATAATATCCACCTTCTCGCATTTCGGCAAAGACTCCAGCCATCCCAGATCCGGATATTCGATCAGGAACTTGCGCTCGATCTCCATCGGTTCCGGCTCTCCCAGGAAGGATGCGATCTCCGCGATCAGCCGTTCCAGCTTCTGCTGGAAATCCGTCGCGTTATCGATGATCCGAAGATGCGGGTGCCCGGTCCACGCCGCGATCAGTTTGTCGTCCACCTCACAGGCCTGCTCCACGCTCTCTGTGCGGGCAATGTTATTTGAAAGCGTATACGCCTCCTCCGCCCCGCGCGCGGCAGTGACCAGATGGAAGACCGCGTCATAACTGTCCCGCAGGCTGACCTCATCGGCCTGCAGCGCATCCAGCACCTCTGCCCATTCCGCTTCATCCATGTACGCCCTGTTATCCAGCGCGCCGCGGTCACAAACGATCAGGATCCGGTCGGCATCCATTGTCTGCGCCGCCTTCAGGAAAATGTCCTCCTTCACCAGCTGCAGGCGGACCTGTCCTTTCTGATAATCCGCGTTGGTACCGCAGGTCCATGGGGCAACTCCTCCCGAGATCAGTTCGGTAGCTGTCTCCGGGACGAACAGGACCCGGTAGCCTTTTTTGGTAAATGTGTTCTGTATCCAGCTGAGCGCTGTTGTCTTACCGGCACACGGTCCGCCGGTGATAACGATCTTACGGATATCCATTATAAGGAGCTCCTTCTTCTGCAAACTACAGATGTTCATTTTATTATAGCATGCCTGCCACAGTTCATGACTGCAAAAATAACTGTAAAATCATCCTGGCTGCGGAAGCTGCTTCCGCATAGCTGTAATGCCTGTGACAGTGCGGAAGTAACGTCCGGTTCACAGTACGGATCCGCAGGACAGTCGCAGCCTTCTTGACAGAACATATGTTCGGGTGTATGCTTTGGATACGCCCCTGTGGCAGACCGGTTTGCAGGAATTAATTCCGGTCTGCAGGAGCAATTTCCGGGAGAGGAGGTGAGTCCTGTGATGTTTCAGAATGAACCGGCATCACTGCAGGCTGCCCGCGGCAGCCGTGCCGTTTTTACGAAAAATGCATCGATTTTTGACGATCCGACCCGGTTCTGGGGTCATGATGAAGAACATCGGATCTATATCATTATTGACCTGAAAAGCTTTTATGCCTCCGTGGAATGCGTCGAACGCGGACTCGATCCCATGACGACAAAGCTCGTCGTGGCGGACCCTTCCCGGGGGGAAGGTACGATCTGCCTGGCCGTCTCCCCTGCCCTGAAGAAGCTCGGGGTAAAGAACCGGGCGCGGATCTACGAGATCCCGAAGCACCTGGACTACATCACCGCCCCGCCCCGGATGGCGCATTACGAAGCATGCTCCGCGGAGATCTATGCCGTCTATCTGCAATACTTTTCCAAAGAAGATATCCACATCTATTCCTGCGACGAGGCTTTTATCGATGTGACCGACTACCTGGATCTGTATGAACTTACACCGAAACAGCTTGGCACGGAGGTTATGAACGCCGTCCTGGACCGCACCGGGATCCGCTCCTCCTGCGGGGTCGGAACCAATCTTTACCTTGCCAAGATCGCACTGGATATCACCGCGAAAAAGGCTCCGGATTTTATCGGGATCCTGGATGAAGACCGCTACCGCGAACTTCTCTGGGATCACCGGCCGATTACCGATTTCTGGATGATCGCACAGGGACAGTCCCGGCGGCTTGCCGATATGGGACTCTTTACCATGCATGATATCTCAAGGGCCGCCGTGACCGACGACCGCCTGCTCTATCAGACCTTCGGTGTGGACGCGGAGATCCTGATCGATCATTCTTTCGGCGTGGAGACCGTCGGCATGAAGGACATCAAAAGTTATCAGCCGCAGGGCCGCTCGCTCTCCCTGGGCCAGGTGCTTTTCCGGGATTACGCTTTCGAGGAGGCGGAGGTCATCATAAAAGAGATGACGGACCAGCTCTGTCTGCAGATGGCGGAAAGGCATGTACAGACAGATGCCATATCTTTTTTTGTTTCTTACAGCCACGCATTCCGGGACCAGGACGGACTTCCCGTCTTCCATACGGGAGGCACCGCGCGTTCCGCGCACCACACCTCGTCCGATGAAATCTGGCGTCCGCTGGTTTCAGAAGTCTACCGGAAAACGACCCGCAGGGACGCCCCGGTCCGCCGGATCGGGATCTCCTGTCTGATCCGGGACTCCGCGAGCATCGGTTACCAGTTCTCGCTGTTTGATGAGCGCGGAAACCTGTCCTCTGACCTGGGAAAGGATCTGGAACGCCAGGAAGCCGGGCGGCGCCTTCAAAGCAGTGTCCTGTCCCTCCGAAGCCGTTATGGGAAGAATTCCGTTCTGAAAGGGACGAACCTTCTCAGCGCCGGGACGATGATGGAACGGAACTGCCAGATCGGCGGACACAAAGCAGGAACTACAGACCGGTGCCTGTCTGAAAAACTGATCCGGGACGGACGTGAGCAGCCTTCCGAAGGAGGCAGGACAAAGAGTTGACAGAAAGCA
>CADCOU010000337.1 GCA_902803155.1 uncultured Lachnospiraceae bacterium
CTCCGCGGTATCCTGAACGGTATTGATTATACGGAATTCAATCCGGAAACTGATAAGTTCATTCCGCACCCCTATAATCTGAAGAACTGGCGAAAGGAAAAGCCTAAGAATAAGGTGCAGCTTCAGAAAGAGCTCGGCCTCGCGCAGGATGCGAAGACCATGATGATCGGCGTTGTCTCCAGACTGACGGATCAGAAAGGATTTGACCTTATCGCGTGCGTCATGGAGGAGATGCTCTCCCTGGATTCCATCCAGATGGTTGTTCTGGGAACAGGAGAGGAACAGTATGAGGAGCTCTTCCGCTACCTGGCCGGCAAGTATCCGGATAAAATGTCAGCGAACATCTGTTATTCCAATGAGCTTTCACACAAGATCTACGCAGCCTGCGATGCGTTCCTGATGCCGTCACTGTTTGAGCCGTGCGGCCTGTCACAGCTGATGAGCCTTCGTTACGGAACATTGCCGATCGTACGTGAGACCGGCGGCCTGAAGGATACGGTAGAACCTTACAACGAGTATGAGAATACCGGAACCGGCTTCACCTTCACGAATTACAACGCGCACGAGATGATGCATACGGTCCGTTATGCGGAACAGATCTTCTACGATCGTAAGCGCGAGTGGAACAAGATGGTGGATCGTGCGATGAAGGCAGATTTCTCCTGGAAGGTCTCGGCCGGGAAATATCAGGAGATGTACGACTGGCTGATCGGATAAACATAAAAGAGAGGTAATAATGATCAACGGAGCACAGGCAATGGTGCAGTGCCTGAAGGCAGAAGGCGTCGAGCGGATCTTCGGGATTCCGGGCGTAGCGATCGCACCATTCTATGAAGCACTATACAACGAGCCATCGATCACGCATGTGCTGGTCCGCCAGGAACAGGCGGCAGGGCATGCCGCGTCCGGATATGCGAGAATTACGCGCAGGCCGGCGGTCTGCGTGACGAGCTCCGGCCCCGGAGCGACGAACCTGATCACGGCGCTCGCGACAGCTTATGCGGACAGCATTCCGCTGATTGCGATCACCGGACAGGTGGACAGCCACCTGCTTGGACATGATGTGTTCCAGGAAGCAGACATGAGAGGGGCGACCGAATCCTTCGTCAAGTACAGTTATCTGGTCCGGAATGCCAATGAGATCCCGCGCATCTTCAAGGAGGCGTTCCATATTGCGTCGACGGGGCGCATGGGACCGGTTCTGATCGATATACCCTGTGACGTGCAGAGAAATGAACTGAAAGGGGAATTCGTATATCCGGATGAGGCGAAGATCCGCGGATACAAACCGAACCTTGCCGGAAACGGACAGCAGA
Organism: uncultured Lachnospiraceae bacterium; assembly: GCA_902803155.1. Taxonomy (GTDB): domain Bacteria; phylum Bacillota; class Clostridia; order Lachnospirales; family Lachnospiraceae; genus Porcincola. The sequence goes on from CADCOU010000337.1 coordinate 1,317, forward strand.
TGACAAAGGTCATTGCTGCGATCAACAAGGCGAAGAGGCCGCTGATCTGCGCAGGCGGAGGCGTGATCCTCAGTAACGGGGAGGAACTGGTACGGAGCTTCTGTGAGAAGAATGGCATCCCGCTCGTCTCCACCATGATGGGGATCGGAACCATAGCCAAGTCGCATCCGCTGTATTTCGGCATGCTCGGAAACAACGGCAAGCCCTATGCAAATAAGGCAGTTTCCAATGCGGATCTCCTGATGATCGTCGGAGCAAGGATAGCAGACCGCGCTGTTCCAAAGCCGGAGAAGCTGGAGAGACGCCTGTCTGTCATCCACATCGACATCGACTCGGCAGAGATCGGAAAGATGCTCGGCCCTACGATCCCGCTTGTCGGTGATATCCGGAATATCTTCAGTGAACTGCTGGAGGCGGATATCCATATCGATACAAAGGAATGGATCCAGGAGCTGGAGGAGATCAAGGTCAGCACGGTGGATCACCGCATATTCAGTGAGAATAAGGTCAACCCGATGACCCTGGTCCAGACCCTGTCGGAGAAGATGGACGACGATGCCATCTACGTGGCGGACGTCGGACAGAACCAGCTCTGGTCTGCGGACAACTATGTCATGAAAAACGGACGGTTCCTGACAACCGGCGGAATGGGGACAATGGGTTATTCCATACCGGCAGCGCTCGGCGCAAAGATGGCGGAACCGGACAAGCAGGTCGTTGCAGTTTGCGGAGACGGCGCCTTCCAGATGTCCATGTTCGAGCTGGCAACGATCGCGGTCAACAAAGTACCGCTGAAGATCCTGGTCCTCCGCAATGAGTATCTGGGACTGGTCAGGGAACATCAGGAAAAAGTCTACGATGGTCATTATTCCGGTGTGCAGCTGCATGCGTATCCGCACTATGACAAACTGGCTGAGGCCTATGACATGGCCTATTTCCATGCGGATTCCAATGAAGCGCTTCCGGATGAGCTCGACCGTTTCCTCGCATGCGGCCGTGCGGCAATCATGGTGTGTGACGTAGACAGCGCAAACAATACCAAGTAAGGAAAGAATGTATGAAAGGGATTTTTTCAGTCCTTGTAGAAA
>CADCOU010000338.1 GCA_902803155.1 uncultured Lachnospiraceae bacterium
CGTCATCTCGTTTCTTTTCATATTCGAATAAGGAGAGCATGCTTATGAAGAAACTTGTTAGTGTTTTACTGGCAGCTGGCCTGGCTCTGACCATGACAGCAGGTGCATTCGCCGAGGAGCCGGCAGCATTTGACGACTACGAGCGTCCGGCAGTCGTTGCGGATGATGCAGTAAGCGTCATCTATCTTGTCTCCAATCTGAACGACGAGAGCAACATTCGTCCTGAGAACCAGGTCGAAGTCGAATGCGCTCATCGCGGGTGGGATTTCCAGTGCATCAACTATGAGACTGAAGACAACTTCCGTCAGTACATGCAGAACGCGATCAACCAGGAGCCGACCGCTATCATTATCGGCGTTACCCAGTCCTTCGATTCCTATCAGGATCTGATCGACGACGCACGCGGCAGAGGCATCGGCATCTACAGCCTGGACAACGGCGTTATCCCCGGAGTTATCTGCAACGCCGGCATGGACAACACCGAGTGCGCTCTTGCTATCATGGAGCAGCTTGAGAAAGATTATCCGGACGGATTGAATTATTGCGTATTCGAACTGGCTATGGGTCCGGTCATCACCATCCGTGCGAACGCTGCAGAAGGCTATGCGGATGATCATGAGGGATTCAACCTTCTCGACACCAAGGACATCGCTTCTACCGGCGACCTGAATACCGGCGGTTACACCCTGTGCCAGAGCTGGATCCAGCAGTTCCCCGAACTGCAGTGCGTAGTCGGAAACGCTGACCCGCCTGCAATGTCCGCATGCGAAGCAGTCACCCAGGCAGGCAAGGACGATGAGATCGTTGTGACCGGCGTTGACGGCGGCTCTTCCACATGGGCATACATCCGTCAGGGCAGCCCGCTGAAGTACACCTATTCACAGCCGTTTGAGTTCTATGCTCATATGACCTGCGAAGCGATCAAGAACATCCAGGTCGACGGACTGAACCCCGGCGACGAAGGCTGCATCGTTGATGAAGTCGGCGGACAGCTGATCGCAAAGGGTATCGTCACCACAGTTGAGAACTGCCCGCAGCCGGGTGATTCCATCCATTCCGTATTTGATTACTACGGAGAGGATCCGGAAGCTGAGGATGCATGGTACACCTGGAACGACGGCCCCGGCATCTACGCTGTTACCGAGTAATCGTCAGATACTTATACATTCGCATCTCTTAGCGGATCCGTTCCGCTGAGATGCAGATTCGGCAGAAATCATATCGCTGAAACGTCCGGCTCCGGAGCTTATGCCCGGAGCCGGTTTCTTTCTGCTATCCTCTTTCTCCCACACCCTTTGATCGTTCTCCTGTATGTTCCTGTCCTCCTCTATCCGTAACAGATCCTGAATATACTGATATCTGAAAAAGACCCGGCCGCACGGGCCAGGTCTTAACTGTCTCTTTTTCAGATCTCATACCGGCTTGCTGACCAGATCAGCTCTCAAAGAATCTCTTCGGGTTGTCAATGGTCATCTGCCAGAGTGCATCCGGATCGCATCCCATGTCGGCCAGGGCCGGGAAGATACGGTTCTTCAGGGACAGCATGCCGTCCGGATATTCCGCATTGATGTAATCCTGCATCTCCTGCGTCTGATTATCGAACAGGGTCGAACAGAACTGAACGTCATGCGAGAACAGGAGACGGTCTGCCATACCTGCATCGATCATATTCTTGATGGTCTTGATACGGGTTTCCGTAGTAACGGCATACTCTCCCGGGAACAGGATGATCGGAATACGGTCGATACCGATCCACACGCCCTGGTCATAGATCCACTTGATGAAATCCATATCAGTGGTCTCCGGGATATGATCCACGACAACTTTGTTCATGTCCACGCCTTCTTCCTGAAGAGCCTTCAGCTGATGTCTCGGAGTCTCCTTCGGGCAATAGGTATGCAGCATGATATGCGCTCCGGTCTGCTTCGAGACCATACCGACCGCATGATGGATCTTGACCTTCCATTCAGTCGGTCCATCCACGTCCATTGCAGCCTTCAGGATACCTGCCTTAATGTCTGTGCCGTCGCATCCGATGGTCATGTCATCCAGGAAGCACTGTGCCCACTGTTCAGCAGTTGAAGGTCCGAGATACGGAGGCTCTGCGCCCCACCATCCGGTCGTGCAGATAACATTGACTCCGCTCGCTTCCGATGCAGCTTTCATATTGCGCACATCGCGCCCCAGACACACCGGAGTAGCCTCAACGATCGTACTGATGCCGTTTGCCTTCAGCTCCTTCATCCCTTCAATGGTGTATTCCATAAAGTCTTTGCGGTAGAACTGCGGGTAATGAGTAGCGATCCCCATGCTGGACGCGAAAATGTGCTCATGCATCAGGGTCGAGCCGAGCTGCTCGGTTCCGATCTCGCCGAGAACGGTCATAACTTTTGCCATGTTGATTCCTCCTTTGTCAGACCATATCTAATTCATTCTTTATCTTGATGTTGCCTGTTTCCAAATAATGGTTATCCCACCTGCATCTGCCTGGAATCCTTGCCGTTCAGCAGAACGACTCCGAGCAGGATGATGCCGTTGACAACGCCTTCAAACCAGAACGGCGTCCCCATCTGGCCTGCGCCTGCGAAGACGATACTCAGGAGCACAAGTGCGCAGAACGTGCCGACCACATTGTAGCGGCCAATCTTGTGGCAGGTGATGCTCAGGAAGACCGTTGCAAGACCCGGCATCAGGTACATGGGGCCGGTATCCGGATAAGCGTTTCCGGAGGTTCCCAGAACCAGCATGGCTCCGAGTCCGATCAGGATCCCTGCCACCACAAAGGACATGAAACGGATAAAGTTCGTGTCTATACCCGCCAGATAAGCGACCTTTCTGGACTGTCCGACCGCGTAGGTCTGCTTGCCGTAAGGCGTCTTCTCCATCACATACCAGAGTATGATCACAGACAGGATCAGCAGCCATACGGACAGGTTCAGGCCAAAATACGGTGTCTTGAAATGAATCGTGAAATCTCTCGGAAGTACCGAGGAGATACTCTTTGAATTATTGATGAAGATGCTGATCCCCTGGAAGACCATGCCGGTTCCCAGTGTGGAGATCGTGGACGGTATGCCCAGGTAGACAGACAGGAATCCGTTGAAGGCACCCAGCAGGATCCCGGCCAGGAGCGTGCACAGCAGAATGACTGCCGGCGGTGCCCCGAAGGTGGATATCTTACCGCCCACCATGATCGCCGCGCCAAGCATGTAGCCGAGGGAGATATCGAATTCTCCCGCTGCAAGCGGAACCATGGATGCCAGGGCGAAGAACCCGACCGAGACGCGCCCGACCATGAATACATTGATATTTCTCATACTTCCGAATCCCGGGAGAATCGCGGAGAAAACAGCGAAGATCACTATGATCATCCAGACCATTCCATACCGGGTGACGAAACTGTTCTTTATCTTACTCATACGTAGCAGCACCTCGCAACATTCTCTCTGGTAAGCGTCCCATCATCAGTCTTCAG
>CADCOU010000339.1 GCA_902803155.1 uncultured Lachnospiraceae bacterium
AATCGGGCTTAACTGAGGCCGACGCTCAGCCGGTTTTGCACTTAGGCGTAAAACTCAGAGGAAGTTCACAGGAATCATATGCCGGGCAAATGAGGAGGGAAGATCATGGAAGAAAAGATCATGGAAGAGAAGATTCTGAAGAAAAGAAAGACCGGAATGGCGGTACTGCTGGGTTCGATCGCGCTGGAAATCCTGTCTGTCATTGGATTTGTCGGGTCTGTCGTCATGGGATCGCCGCTTGGCATCGTCCTGTGCCTGATCGTGATATGCACCGCATGGATTCCGCTGTGCGGGCTGCGCGTGCTCAAGCCGGAGGAGGCGCTGGTCGTTACCCTGTTCGGAAACTACACGGGAACCCTGAAGGGGCCGGGATTCTATGCGATCAACCCGTTTTCGGTGAGCGTCAACCCTGCTAAGAAGACGAAGCTCGGGCAGAGCGGAGACGTAGACGGAGGAAACGGCAAAGGCGGCCTGTCTGTGCTGCTCACGAACTCTTCCTCCCAGGTTTCCCTTCCCAGCAATGTGATTTCCCTGAAGATCATGACGCTGAGCAACAGCCGCCAGAAAGTCAATGATGTCCTCGGCAATCCGGTCGAGATCTCCGTCGCGGTCATGTGGCGTGTGGTCGATACGGCGAAGGCAGTCTTCACGGTTGACAACTATAAAGAATACCTCTCGCTGCAGTGCGACACCGCTGTCCGCAATATTGTCAAGATCTACCCGTACGATATCGCTCCGAATGTGGACACCACCGGTGACGGACAGGCGGACGACGGATCGCTCAGAGGCTCGACGGAGCTTGTCGCGCAGAGAATCCGCGACGAGATCCAGAGCAAGGTTTCCGTCGCAGGCCTTGAGATCCTTGACGCTCGCATTACCTACCTTGCCTACGCACCGGAGATCGCAGCCGTCATGCTGCAGAGACAGCAGGCGTCAGCCGTCATTGACGCCCGGAAGATGATCGTGGACGGCGCAGTCGGTATGGTTCAGATGGCGCTTGACAAACTCAATCAAGAGAATGTGGTGGAGCTCGATGAAGAACGGAAGGCCGCAATGGTCTCGAACCTTCTTGTAGTCCTGTGCGGCAATCACGACACCCAGCCGATCATCAACTCAGGATCGCTCTACTGAGTTTGCATGCCGGACAGTAAAAACCGCTTTTGTATGCTCTTTCCCTGCGGAAAGGGCACACAGCACCAGGAATCCGGAGGGATAAATTGGCAGCGAAAAAACAGGTGCCCTTGAGGCTGAATGAAAAGCTGTATGACGCGCTCGCCGCGTGGGCGGAGGATGATTTCCGCTCGGTGAACGGGCAGATCGAATATCTGCTGACAGAGTGCGTGCGGCAGCGGAAAAAGAACGGCAGGTACGTCTCTGATCATCTGGATGAGCCGCCTGAGCTCGACCTGCCGTGACATGGATTCAGAATCTGCAGGAAGAAGCCCGATGCGTATGCCGGCATGTTGTCTGCTGCCGGCACATAAGAACGCATCGGGCTTCTTCTTTATGATGAGTCCTTTCCTTAATTCTTTGATCAGACCTCTTCCTTTGTTCCGTCTTTATGGATGATTTCGATCCTGCAGGACAGGCCGTACGCTGCAACTGCAGCGGTAATCATTGCCCACGGCGCCGCCGCAGACCTGTTCGGACCAGATCACAGTGGATTTCATCGGAAATGATCCAGAGGTTGTATTTCCGCACCAGCGCTGCGATCTGTCGAAGTTCCTCCTCTGTCCTGATCCGCCCGGTGGGATTGTGCGGGTTGAAAAGCACCAGGACCTTCATCCCGTCCATGGAGCACCGGTGTCACGTTCTTTTCCTGTCAATGATATAGCCCGAAATCCAGGAAATCCCCGCAAAGAGGACTCCGGACAATGTCAGGTACAGATACAGCCTGACCGGGTTCATTTTTCCAAAAAGCGCTCCGACAGCAAAGGCTCCCAGGCTCCCGCCGATTCCCCGGAGGGAAAGATTCTTCAGCGTCTGTGCCAGGCTTCCCACCTCAGCCGGGTAAATATGACTGATCCGGCGCACACCGCCCGAGAGCATCATCGCGTAGCCGAATCCTCCGACAAATGCCATGGGAATGGCCACAGAAAGAGAGACAAACGGTGCCAGCGCAGTTCCTCCGATCCGCACACTCATCAGCAGAAGACCGGCCGCTACTGCGCAGAACGGGCGCATATACTCAAGAATCCGGGGGACAAACGCATATCCGATCATCTGCCCGATCATCGCGCTGACTGCAAGAACAGTTGTATACCAGGCAGGGCTCCCCTGACCCACCAGATAGACAGACGCGCAGGCAAGCCCCGAAGCCTCCTGGAAACCTGCAAGGATATAGTTCCCGTAGATAACATAAGATTCTCCTTTTCGGAAAATCGCGCCTACCGGCACGCGGTTATCCCGGATCCGGTGTTTTTGCGGCATGCGCTGGCCGTACCACAGAATAAAAGCGGTTGCCATCGCTGCCAGAATCAGGATACGGCTCCAGAGAAACAGCCGTCTGAACTGCATATCCGCCAGGATCATTCCCGCCATAAGGGAACCGGCCAGGTACCCCATCGAACCCCCGGAATGAACTATTCCGAAGTTCCGGTCCAGGTCATTTGTCTGGTCCAGCGTGAACTTATCCGCGAGATCCTGAACCGGAGTGAAGAAGAATCCGTACATGCTGCAGGACAGAAGCAGCGGAAGAAAACCGGAGGCTGCGGCCGTCACATATACAGCCGCAGCCATTCCAGCCACTGACAAAACCAGCATGAGTCCCGAGCTGCGGATCTTGTCTGAGAAATAGCCCATCAGAAACGCGGATGGAATCGTAACCAGATACAGGGCTGCCAGAACCGTACCGATCCTGCTCCCCGTAAGCCCCCGCTGCGCCAGATACAGGGAAAGATACTGTTCGCAGAGCGCGTCTCCTGCCCAGTACAGTGCAAAAAACAGGGCAAGCGCAGGCAGAATCAGGCGCAGTCTGCAGGAAATACCTTTTTTCATGTCATTTCAGCTTCCTTGTATCCCGGTCAACTGTTGAAATATCCGTTCTTTGCCAGCCACTGGGCAGAAGCAAGCACCGGCTTGTCCGGCGCCACACATACATCCCGGAACTGAATCGTAAGGGACAGCAGCCCGCTGTAACCGGAGTCCTCCAGAGTCTTCAGGTCCGCCGCCGAATCCTGGCCTGATCCGACCGGGCGGCTCCCGGTATCCGCAATATGGACATGTATCAGATCCGGTCCGAAAGCATCAAGATATTCCTGCACGCTCTCCCCCTTTTCATGCATCTCGCCGGTATTCAGGCAAATCCCGAAATTTCCGCAGCCGACATCATCCTTCAGCTTCCTGAGTGCCTCCAGATCTGTCGCGTATGTGCACATGAAAGCAGGCCACTCTTCCGCCGCAAGAATGATTCCATGCTCCTTCGCACAGGCGCAGAGCTGACGCAGTCCCTCCACGGTTCGGGTATAATTCTCCGGATCCTCATCATCATGAAAATGATGCCCCGGAGCAGTAATCATGATCTTTGCCCCGAACTGCTCAGCGTCCGCAACCGACTCCTCGAGGATATGCAGGCTCTTGTCACGGATCACCGGATTCGGAGAGGCAATATTCAGCGGATAGCAGCTGCTCTGTTCCGGATAGTAAACCGGCATCCGCAGTCCTCTGTCTGCCATCATCTCAAGAATCTCCGGGCGGCGTGCCACGCGCTCCTGCTCACTGTAATCCGCCAGGCAGTAATGAGGACTGACTCCCCACAGCTCGATGCCGCCGAAACCGGCAGCGGCGATGCTGTCCATGCCGTAGTCCAGCGTATAGTGCCAGTAGGGATATGTGTTGACGATCCATCTGTCCTTCGTGATCTTCATGCCTCTTCCTCCCGATCCATATGCCAGCACAGGAACTCATAGTTCATACGGTAGAATTTCTCCGGATCATGGCGGTATCTGGCCGCAGCCGTCTCCATTGTGATATATCCGCCGTAATTGTACCTGCGCAGCGCGTTCAGATGCTCATCCACATTCTGCGTTCCGTCTCCCCACATCAGGTGCCCGTCCGGTGCCCCGTCATTGAGATGGAAATGAGTGATCTTGTCTCCCAGCCGCTCGAAATAGTCCGCGACCGCTTCATGCGCGGCATAGACCGGCACCGTGTCCACACAGACCTGCAGATACGGATCATCGACCGTCTCGATCATCCGGGCTTCATCCTCCAGGCACGCCGTCAGGGTCGATTCCCCGATCCGGAGAGTCTCATAGCACAGCGCTACATCCACTTCATGGGAATACTCCAGAAGCCGCATCACGGAATCCATGGAATAGCGGAATCCCTCCGACCAGGGTTCATTGCGGTACGGCCGTCCGGGGCAGAGCAGCATCCGGTGGCAGTCCAGTTCGGCTGCAGCGTACATGAACTTTTTATACAGTTCCACGGTGTTGTCCCGGATCCGTTTCTCTTTCGCAGCGATGTTGACCGGATAGGTATTCTCCTCCGGCATCATCGAGATCACCTTCAGTCCGCTCTCCCGGATCTGTCTCTTCAGCTGCGGCAGCGGATCTTCACAGTCAAAGTAGTGAAAATGCGGGCTGCACCCGTACACCTCGATATTCCGGATCCCGAGACGCTGCATGGAATCCAGGAAATACTGGAAGGAATACTGGGCGTACAGCATGTTGGTGCCCGCTAGCTGACTTGGATATATCTTCGACATTTCCCATCTCCTTTGCGTCAATAGAAATACTGGTCAAGAACCGTGATGTTTCTCTTGTCATGATGATACGGATCCGCGTAATAATCGCGCACGGTCAGTTCCTGGCTGAACAGGCCTTCATACTGATTGTCCTTAAAGGCCTTGAGCAGATCATTCAGGTTCTGATTTCCGTCCCCCCACACCCTGTGTCCGTAGGGGTCGCAGTCCTGGAAATGAGTATGGATAATATTCTCTGTGCCAAACGTATCAAACCACTGCTGAACGGTCTCTCCCGCAACCGCCATGGCCGTGATGTCAACCATGACCTTGAAGCGGGGGTGATCCACCATATCGAAGAGCTTCTTCAGCCCTTCCAGGTTCCAGGCAAGCTTCGATTCCTGGGGACGCAGCGTCTCACAGGCGATCGTCACGTCAAGCTGATCACCGAGTTCGCACAGACGCTGATGCATCTCGGCCGAGCGCTTCATCGCCTCTTCCTGGTCCTCATTCCAGAAGCCCCAGCCGGAATTGGCCTGCATGACTTTTGCCCCGAGTTCCGCGCCGAAGCGCATCCCGTTGGCGAAAAACTCATAGGAACGCTCTCTCAGGACCTCATCCTTCGCGGCAAACTGATACTGGTAGTCGCAGTTATGCGGGGAAATCACTCTGCAGGACAATCCTCTCTGCTCCAGTTTCCTTCGCACCGGTTTCGGATCCGAGAAGCCCTTATAGTCAAAATAGAGGCCCTTCCCGCCCGACAGCAGCTCCACGTTTTTCAGGCCGAGCTTCTGCGTGCAGTCCAGGAAATAATCCAGTGAATATAGATCATAGTGAATATTGAAATTGCTGATTCTCTCCTTCGCGAAATACTTCATCTCTTTCCGCCTTTCCGCAGTCTGGCCGCTCAGTCTTTAATATAGGGTGCAAATGCCTGCATGTTCTTCCGGTCTGTCTGCGCCGGATCAAACCAGTAGTCAACCACTGTCAGCTCCTGGCCCAGATAGCCCTCGTAATGATTCCGGTTCAGGGTTTCGATATAATCATCCAGCGGATGCAGTCCCTCTCCCCAGATCAGATGGCCGTAAGGTCTTCCGTCAATGAAATGCATATGGCGGATATCACTGCCCAGGCAGTCAAACCATTCTTCCAGCGTTTCATTCGCCACACCCATGGCGCAGGTGTCGACCGCCGCCTTGACATTCGGGTGATCCACGGCTTTCAGCAGTCTCTTCAGTTCCGGAAGTGTCGTGACGACGTTGGACTCTTCCGGCCGCACTGTCTCCACGGTCAGAGTCACTCCGTTGTCCGCAGCAGCCGGCCCGAGGATCCGGAGTGCTTCCACAGCTCTCTCAAAGGCGTATTCCGGTTCCTGATCCCAGGCTCCGCCGCAGCAGGTGATCTGCTCAATCTTTGCCCCGAACAGGGAGGCGCATTCCAGACCATTTTTATAATACTCAATGGAACGTTCCCACAGCCCCTTGTCCCAGCTGGCAATCTGATACGGGAAGCAGGCGCACTCCGGCGTGAAGGCGCCGACCTTCAGACCGTACTGTTCTTCGATCATTTTCCGGACTTCTCTGTAATTCTCCTGATATCCGTACTCATCGACCAGAAAATGCGGCGCGGTCGCCCAGAATTCGATCGTCTTTACCCCGAGCTGCTGCTGTGTCTTCAGGAAATCCTCAAAGGGATAGAGTTTCCAGTGAATATTCATCGCTGCGATCTGGTTTCTCTTAATGGATGGCATGATTTTCCTCCTCCGCGCCAAGCGTGTGCATGAGATCTTTATTTCTCTGGTACAGTTCTGTATAGATCGGATACAGACGGTCATAAACCGCCCGGTTGTCCTTATTCGGAAGCACTTCCCGGTTTGCAGGCATGACAGAATCCAGATCCCGGAATCCCTCCAGGCTTCCGGAACCGATCGCCGCCATCACTGCGTCTCCGTAGCTTGCAGTCTGCCACGGCTGTGACACAACCACCGGAAGACCTGTGACATCCGCCACAATCTGCATCCAGACAGGGTTCTTCGTCCCTCCTCCGGCAATCGTGATGCTCTCCGGAGACAGGCCGCGGCTGCGGAACAGCTCAATGTGCTGGCGAACAGAGTAAGCCACTGCCTCCAGCGCGGCGCGGTTGATATACCTGCGGTCGTGCTCCCCGGTCAGGCCGAACAGCACTCCTCTTGCGTGAATGTCGTAGATAGGGCTGCGCTCTCCGAGAATGTAGGGAAGCATAATCAGTCCTCCGCATCCCGCTGGAACGGAAGCCGCGTCCCTGGCCATCACACTGTAAGCATTCTCCCCGCCCTGCTGCTCCTTTGAAACTTCCGGGAAGTAGTACACATCCCTCACCCAGCGGGTCAGCGTGCCGGCTGCGTTCGTACCGCCTCCAAGACAGTACGTTCCCGGGATCGTGAATCCGAAACTCCCGGGAAGCGCAGAGTCTCCTGAAACCTGACGGTCGATACAGTAATAGAAAAACATGGTTGATCCAAACTGCATCAGAAGCCTGCCAGGGCCCGTCAGACCTCCGCTGATGGCCTCCGCGGTGGAATCGCCTGTCCCGGAGATCACGGGGGTTCCCTCCGCAAGGCCGGTCTCCTTTGCGGCCTCTGCCGTGACACGGCCGATCACCTCTGTACTCAGGGCGCACTGCGCCAGCTGATCCGGCCGACAGTAAAGTGCACACAGAGATTCATCGATCGACCCGTCAGGCCGGTAAACCGGGGAAAAAGAGCTCTTTGCCAAAAACTGGTCGATCCTGTACCGGCCCGTCAGCTTCGCTCCGATATAACTCGCGCCGGTCAGGAACTTATACGTCTTCGCGTAAACCTCCGGCTCATTATTTTTGATCCACAGGATCTTCGGCATGATGTCATCCGAGCGCAGCTTGTGTCCGTAGACTGCAGTTGCTTTCTCCTCACCGCCGTAATACTCATTCAGCCAGGCGATTTCCCCGTCCGCCCTGGCATCCACTCCGTACAGGATCGCCTTGCGAAGCGGCCTGCAGTTCTCATCGACCGGCAGGCAGTCGGTACCCAGCGTGCTGGTCCCGACACATACAATCTCTGAATTCTTCACCTGCTTCGTCAGAACCTGGCAGATCTCACAGTAATCATGCCACCAAACCTTTTCTGCATCATGCTCGAAATAATTCGGCTTTGGATTTTCCATCCCGTGTGCAACCGCATGGGACGCAGTAATCCGGAAGGTCTCTCCGTCTACAAGCACACCCTTGCTCTCAAAGGTTCCTATGTCAATACCGAGAAAAAACTTCCCCATTTGTACTCAGTTTCCTTTCCGGATCTCCTTCACAACTGCCATGAACTCCTTTACTCTTTGCAGATCAACATGCTTGTGCAGATCCCCGTTATACTTGAACCCGCTTCCCATGCAGGTTCCGTCGCAGATCGCGAATTTTTCCCTGACATTGTGAATGTTGCATCCCGTATTGCAGAATACCGGTACACCGTTCGAAACCTCGGAGACCATCTTCAGCAGCCCGTCATCCGTATCCAGAGAAGCGCTGGCTCCGGAAACACAGAGGGCATCCGCGAAACCGCTGCGGGCGATTCCCTGCGCAACCGACTTGAGATCACGGTCATTCAGAAAAACATCTCCTTCCGGATTTACTTTGTAAAACAGCTTCAGGTCGTCCAGTCCCAGAGCTTTCTTTCTGCGGATCACCTTTGCGTTTCCGGAAATATACACACCGTAGTCACCTGTATATGCACCCGTAAATGCAGACCGGCAGAACCTTGCCCCTGTCGCGGCCGCCAGTTCTATTGTCGCCATGGGAGACATCACAACATTCACCCCGAAAGGAACTGTAAGTTCCTTCTTCAGTTCTCCCACGATCTCCGCCATGGCTGCAACCGTTACATACTCCGCGTCCGGGCTGAAAGGAGCACTGAACTCATTTGCAACCAGAACTCCGTCTACTCCGCCCTCCTCAAGGGCTTCCAAATCCTGCATCGCGTGCCTCGTCACTTCTGTCATGTCCCCGCAATATCCCGGATCTCCCGGAAGGGCATCCGGATGCAGCAGCGCAATCACAGGTTTCTTCACT
>CADCOU010000340.1 GCA_902803155.1 uncultured Lachnospiraceae bacterium
CCTCTCCAGCAAGAAAGCGCTGATCAATTATATATATCTGGCAGGCGCCCTGCTCATCGGGATACTCGGAATGGCAGTCCTGTTCTATCGTGAGCATGTACTGCAGATGCTCGGCCTTGTGTTCGGGATCGGCCTGATACTCGAAGGCATCAACGATCTGTTCAACGCCTGGATGTACGCGCGCCGCGCCCAGAGGAACGGGTGGTGGATCCTGGTCCTGCTTGCCATTGTCCTGATTGCACTCGGTGTGCTCATCCTCCGGAATCCATTCTGGGATACGCCGACTACGCTGATGAGTGTGATCGGAGCAGCCCTGCTGTTTTCTTCCGCGGTCGGGATCCTGCGCGTTATCATGACATGGCCGTTTAAGAGCATATAAAGGGGGGAGTCATCATGGCGAAGAAATCCAATACGAATAAAAAGAAGAGTGCCGCGAAGGAATTCGGAGAGAGTGTGAAGAACTCCACCATGGAATTCGGAGAGAGCGTGAAAGAGTCCGGGAAAGAGCTGGGCGAGAACTTAAAAGAGTCCGGAATAGAGCTGGGGGAAAACGTGAAGCAGTCCAGGAAAGAACTGAGTGAAAACCTGAAGCGGCTGCTCGCCGGCGAAATGAAGGACATGAAGAAGAAGGAGAAGACCCGCGGGGTTGAGATCCTCGGCGTATTCGCACAGCACAATTTCTATGCCAACGGACTCACTCCCGAGGAGCTGCGTACGACGCTGGAAGATCTGGGACCGACTTACGTCAAGATCGGTCAGATCATGTCCAGCCGCGTCGACCTGCTTCCCGAGAGCTACTGTAAGGAGCTGGAGAAGCTCCGCCAGAATGTACAGGAACTGGATCCGGCTCTCGCGCGCGCCGTGATTGAGGAGGAGACCGGCAAAACGATCGATGAGATCTACAGTGAGTTCCGGGACAAACCGCTGGGTTCGGCGTCCATCGGACAGGCCCATTACGGCGTGCTGAAAGACGGGACCAGGGTCGTGACAAAGGTTCAGCGCCCGCTGATTGCGGACATGATGCGCAAGGACTTTGTCCTGCTCAAAAAGCTGGCTTCCGGCTTCAGTGTGGTCAACGAAGCGTCAGCGGATGCTGAGGACCAGGTCGATCTGATGAGTGTGATCGAGGAGTTTGAGAAGGTTACAGAGGAAGAACTGGACTTCCGCGTGGAGGCGGAGAATACCAGATACTTCAAGGAGAACTGCATCGAAGATGAAGAAAAGATCACATGCCCGACCGTTATTGATGAACTGACGACGGAACGGATCTTCACCATGACCTTTGTGGACGGTTATTCGATCTCCCATAAGGACCGCCTGATCGAGGAAGGTTACGACGTGGAGGATATAGGCCGCAATATCGTCGACAATTACGTACACCAGGTGCTTGATATCGGCATGTTCCATGCGGATCCGCATCAGGGAAATATCATGGTCGAACACGGCAGGCCCTGCTGGATCGACTTCGGTATGGTCGGGCGCATCACGGACGCGGATGTGAACATCATTCAGTCCATGATCCTGGCAGTCCTTGAGAAGGATGTGGAGACCATCGCGAATTCGATCCTCTCGATGGGAGCTGCTTCCCCGAAGACCAACCGTGACAAACTGATCGAGGATCTGGATGTGTTCCTTGACAGATATGTATCGGTCACGAGCCTGAACGACCTGGATGTGTCGCTGCTCTTTGACGAGATCTGTGATCTGGGCGCAAAGCACCACGTCAAGATGCCGGGCAAGTTCACAATGCTCGTGCGTTCCCTGGGAACCATCGAGGGCGTGATCGAACAGCTCTGCCCGGAACTCAATCTGTTTGAGATCCTCTCAGGCAAGATGATGGACCGCGCCAAGAAGAGTTTTGACCTGGAGCAGGAGATCGTCAGTGTCGGCAAGGACGCGCTGGAGGTCGGAAAGAAAGCAGCCAGGATCCCTGCGCTCGCCTCTGATCTTCTCAAGAGCGCTTCCCGGGGCAGGATGAAGATCAACCTGGAACTCACCGGTTATGAGGAACTTCTCAATAAAGGCGGATTTACGGTCAAAAACGTCCTGCTTGCATTGTTTGCCTGCGTGATATTTATCGGGTCATGCTTCCTGTGCATGGCGGACATCTATCCGAAAGCGCCGGGCGGAATGCCTGCGCTGGCTGCGATCGGTCTGATCTTCTCGGTCGCACTTGGTATCTATACTGTAAGAAGGTTTACTCAGAATAAATAGCGATCGCATCAGACGACTCCTCCGGATATATGGTATCCATGTTCCGGCAGGAGTCGTCTGCTTATCAGGGTGACATTTCGCAGACAGAGGCCTGGTGGCATTATGGATAAGAAACCTGTAAAAATCAATGTAGAAGGAAAAATCGATTACGAAAACGCGGCAGCCTTCAAGGAGAGTATCCTGCAGAAGATCGCCGGGCAGGATGATGTCCAGGTGGAACTGGACATGGCAGGTGTGTCTTTCATATCCAGCGCAGGTCTGCGCGCTCTCCTTCAGATCAATAATTCTGTTCAGAAACTCACGCTGACCAGTGTGAATCCGGACATTTACGAGATCTTCCAGATCACTGGTCTCACGGAGCTCATAAGCGTCCGGAAAGAGTACCGTACTATTTCCGTAGAAGGGTGCAAACTGATCGGCGAAGGCTTCAACGGAAAGATCTACAAGATCGATCCGGAGAAAGTCGTGAAGGTCTATAAAGATCCGTCTGCGCTGGATGAGATCCTGCATGAGCGTGAAATGGCCCGGCTGGCAATGATCCTGGGCGTTCCCACAGCGATCTCATACGAAGTGGTCCGGGCAGGGGACAGTTACGGGGCGGTTTTCGAACTGCTGGATGCGAAGACATTTTCCAGTATCCTGGCGGAATCGCCGGAGCAAACGGACTGGTGTGTCCGGGAATACACGGATCTTCTGAAAAAAGTGCACGGTACGGTCGTACCGGAAGGCAGACTGCCTTCCGCTAACAAACTTGTGCGGAAGTGGATACGGGGGATTCAGGACTGTCTCCCCCGGGACAGTTTCGAAAAACTGGACCGGATGATTGAAGCCGTTCCGGAACGGGGTACCATGCTCCACGGCGATTGTCATACGAACAACGTCGTTCTCGCGGGGGATGAAGTGCTGCTGATCGATATGGACACTCTGGCAGTGGGTCATCCGATCTTTGAAATGGCACAGATGTACGGGACGTTTGTCGGTTTCGGGGAGAGCAACCCGGACGTGATACAGGGGTTCCTGGGGATCAGTGCTTCCGCTGCGGGGGAATTCTGGAAAAGGAGTCTGCGGAGATACCTGGACACGGATGAAGACAGGGTATCCGCGGTCGAACAGAAGATCCGGTGCGTCGCGTATACCCGGCTGATCGACTGGAGCAGAAGACACCGGGATCCGGATGATGCTGCCAGCCGCACCGAGCGGGAGCTGTGGATCCGTGAGCTGACAGAACTGATAGATGAAGTGGATTCCCTGGACTTTGATGTTTCCGGATAAGCGGGTGCCTCTATGAACAGATTCAGGATAGACCTGCATATGCACAGTACGGTCTCGGACGGCACGGATAAGCCGGAGGAGATCCTTCAGTGTGTGAAGGATAAGGGAATCAGGCTGTTTTCCCTGACCGACCACGATGCGATTAAAGGAGCGGTGATCATACGCTCCGCCCGCACGGAGGAAGATCCTCAGTTCCTGACCGGGGTGGAATTCTCCTGCAGGGATGAGGAAGGAAAATATCATATCCTCGGCTACGGGTATGATCCGGATGCGGAATCCATACAGACACTGGTCGGGACCGGTCATGCGATCCGTATGCGCAAAGTCCGGGAGAGACTTGAATTTCTGGAGGAAACGTATAATATCCGGTTCCCGGAAGAGGAGGTTGATCAGCTGCTGTCCCTGGATAATCCGGGAAAGCCGCAGATCGGAAACCTGATGGTCAGATACGGGTATGCCGAGTCGAAGGAACAGGCGATCAGGGAATACATCAATCAGTATCATTACACAGGCAAAATTGTCCGGCCTGAGGACGCCATCACGGCAATCCGCCAGGCCGGAGGGACCGCGGTACTCGCGCATCCGTCTTTCGGGAGCGGAGACGAACTGATCATCGGAACAGATATGGACGGGAGACTTCGCAAACTGACGGACTTCGGTCTGCAGGGCGTGGAGGCGTTTTATTCCGGTTTCACAGAAAAACTCAGAGATGAAATGCTCTCATATGCTGGAAAATACGATCTGTATGTCACGGCGGGGAGCGATTATCACGGCGGAAATAAAAGGGTGGTTCCGGGAGACATCGGGCCGGATGATGTGTCAGAGATGCCGGAAGGGATGATCCGGTTCCTGAGAGATACCGGATGCGGCATTCCCGGTTCCTGCGGCACGGAGAGTACTGCCATGTAATGCTCCCGGAGTATGACGGATTTATGACAGACTTACAGGTAACATCGAAATTGCAGATACAGCCACAGTTTTCCCACCGGCGGGAATGGGAGACGATTGCCTCAGAGGAAGGGCTGCTCTATGAAGCCCTGGAGTTTTCTGCCCCTGCAGCCCCGGGAGAGGACGTGCCGCAGGATGAGAAAAAGGCCTGGTACAGGGAAAGCGGCCGCGCATTTTCCGTCCACGGCGCGTTCATGGGGATCGATCCGGCCTGCGGCGACGGACAGCTCCGTGTTCTGTCACGGAAGAGATGCCTCGAGAGCTGCCGGCTGGCAGGTGAACTGGGAGCGCGGAACGTTGTTTTTCATTCCAGCTGCGGTTCCTTCCTCCGCGGACCTTACATGGACAGCTGGGCGTCGCAGTGCGCTGCATGGTATGAGGAGCTCGCGGAGACATGTGACCTGAATATCTGGATCGAAAACAGTCAGGATGTGGATGCCGGTCCGATCAGGGAGCTGATGAAGCGCATCTCCGATCCGCGGATCGGCGTATGTCTGGATCTCGGGCATGTAAATTATTCCCGCATGCCCATGGCGCAGTGGTTTGAGGAACTGGGCGCATGGATCGGCTACCTGCATCTGTCGGATAACAACGGGCTGTTTGACGATCACCTTCCGCTCGGAGACGGGAGTGTTGACTGGGAAGCTGCGGATTCTTTCCGGAGGAGCCTGCAGAGATCCGTGACCATGACCCTTGAGGTCGGGGGGACCGAAGGCGTGCGGAAGTCCGTTCAGTATCTGAAAGAGCACGGACTCTTTGGTATGGGCTGATGATAACAGATCATATCAACTGGCACAGTAGACAGAAAAGGTATAAAATAGTATCAGCATATTATTTTTCAGTAAAAGAGGAGGTACAAAGATGGCGTTGAAAACATTTCAGAGCGGGGAAGTGATCTTCCGGCAGGGCGAGATTGGCGAAAGCTTCTTCCAGATCGTCGACGGCAGTGTGGAAGTCTGGCTCGGATACGGGGAAGAGGATGCGCTGAAGCTGACCGAACTGAAAAAGGATCAGTTCCTTGGCGAGATGGCCGTGATCGAGCGGTATCCGCGCAGCGCGACGGCGGTTGCAGGTGCGGACGGCGCTGAGGTCGAGGAGATCCCTTCGGGAGAGGTGAATGCGTATCTGGACTCGAATCCGGAACACATCGGGCAGCTGATCAACCATCTCGGAGCACGTCTGAAAGAACTGACCGGAGATTATCAGGAAGTCAGCAGCGTGATCAATGAGATCCGTGAAAACAAGTCCGAAAAAACATTTATGGACAAGATCAGGAAATTCGCGAAGGTCCGCAAGCCAGGAAACAAAAATGCGGATGCTCCCAGCGCGGAAGTACTGCGCCAGACCGAAGAACTCAGCCATTCGGCCGGATTCGCCAAGAAGATCGTCGAGTATCCGAAGGGTACCGTGATCTGCAGGGAAGGAGAGCGCGGCGACTGTATCTATGACATACACGCAGGAAAGGTCGGTATCTATACAGGATACGGAACAGATAAGGAGACGAAACTGACCGAGCTGTTCGCAAACAATTTCTTTGGTGAGATGGGTATGGTCAGCGGCGAACCGCGCAGCGCTACGGCTGTCGCACTGGAGAATACCACGCTCGAGATCATTCATCCGGAAGATATGAACGAACTGTTCGAGAAGAATCCGCCCAAGGTCAACATGATCCTCGGACATCTGTCCAACCGGCTCAGGAAGCTGACAGATGAGTACGAATCTGCCTGCAGCGTTGCCTGCGAGCTTTCTGAAAACTAAACCGAGGTTGTATATGCTTGAAAGACAGTTTTTTCGATCAGACATGGTAAGATGCGCTTTATGCAGCGAAGCACCCTGCAGCAGCGCATGCGGAAAACTGGATCCAGCCTCGCTGCTCCGCAGTATATGGTTTGACAATGAGAACACTGCGGCAGGAAAACTGCCGGATGACAATCCATGTGCAGTCTGCCCGGCTCCGTGTGAAGACGCCTGTGTCCGAGCGCATGAAGTGCCGGTCCGGAAAATCATAACGAAGCTCCATGATGAGGTCAGACCCACGCTGGATATCTTACAGCCTGAGGATGAGGAACGGCTCAGGACGGATCTGTGCAGCGTACCACTGGAGAATCCGTTCCTGCTGTCTTCCTCCGTTGTCGCAAGCACCTATGACATGTGCGCGAGGGCATTTGAGGCAGGATGGGCAGGTGCAGCTTTCAAGACGGTTTGTTCTTTTGACATCCATGAGGCTTCGCCGCGGTTTTCGGCTGTTACAGGGAGCGACGGAAGCATCATCGGATTCAAGAATATAGAACAGCTCTCTGACCACAGTGTCTGGGAGAACATGGAGATCTTCCGCAGGCTGAAAGTAAACTATCCGTCTAAGTTTATTCTCGCCTCGATCATGGGCAAGGATGAGGAGGAATGGGAGAGCCTGGCAAAGCTCTGCGAGGAGAGCGGCGCGGATGCTGTGGAACTCAATTTCTCCTGCCCGAACATGGCGGATGGGGGATTGGGGTCCGACATCGGGCAGGTGCCGGAACTGGTAGAGCGTTTTACAGCTGCAGCCCGGAGAGGGACAAAGATCCCGATCCTTGCAAAACTGACGCCGAATGTCGGGCGCATGAGTCCTGCAGGCGAAGCGGCTCTTCGCGGAGGCGCGGATGGGCTTGCCGCGATCAATACGATCAAGAGCATCATAGGAGTGAACCCGCACACCTACATTTCCTCTCCTGCTGTCCACGGCATGTCGGCGGTGGGCGGATACAGCGGCAATGCGGTCAAACCGATCGCACTGCGATTTATAGCTGAACTGGCTCAGAATCCGGTACTCTCCGGTATGCATCTGAGCGCCATGGGCGGGGTGGAAAACTGGAGCGACGCACTGGAATTCATTCTCCTTGGAGCCGGTTCCGTGCAGGTCACGACAGCGGTCATGCAGTATGGCTACCGCATCATTGACGATCTCAAGGCAGGACTGAATTATTACCTCGCGGATAAGGGGTTCCGGAACGTAAAGGAAGCGACGGGACTGGCGCTTGATTCGGTCAGCGAGACGACGGATATTCTGGAGCGTGATACGGTGATCTATCCCAGATTCCACCGGGAAAAATGCATCGGATGCGGAAGATGCCGGATATCCTGTATGGACGGCGGTCATCAGGCCATCCGGCTGAATCAGGACCGGAAACCGGTCCTGGACGCAAAGAAATGCGTCGGATGCCATCTGTGCGTACTGGTATGTCCGGAGCATGCGGTCACGCCCGGAAGAAAGCGGATCAAAAAGATAACATAAATTGCATAAAGCAGAAATCGAAAAAAGCAAGTCAGAATTGACGGCAGATATGACAGCAGACCCCGGGATCCCTTACAGGTCCCGGGGTTTTCATGCGATAATCATACAGACGCATGCATTCCGGCATGGGCATGCATGATTCAGAGAAATCGGAAATAGCGCAGGGCGTTGCCACAGCAGATGTCTTCAACCATTTTTCCGAGATAGTCCATATCAGCCGGATACAGTCCTTTTTCAACAAGCTCTCCGATCCGGCTGCAGAGGATCCTGCGGTAATACTCATGGCGTGGGAAGGACAGAATACTGCGGGAGTCCGTCAGCATCCCGACCGAGCCGGATAGAAGACCGGTTTCTGCGAGGATCCGGATCTGTTCTCCTATACCGTGCATATGGTCACAGAACCACCAGGCGCTCCCGAGCTGCACCTTGCTGCGGATGCCCTGTTCGTTTGCCTGGAAGCAGCCTGCCATCGCCGCGAGCATCGGCATGTCATTCAGATTCAGGCAGTACAGGATCGTCCGCGGCAGCTGGTCCGTCAGATCCATCGCATCCAGAAGGCTGCCCAGCTGGCCGGAATAATGGAAATCGGAGATACCGTCGAATCCGGCATCCGCCCCGACGCGATGAAGCATCCTTGTGGAGTTGTTCCGCTGCGCCCCGATGTGCAGCTGCATCACCAGATCCCGGTCTGCGTACATGCGGCCGAGGCAGACCAGCAGAAAACCCCGATACGCCGCGGCCTCGTCTTCCATCACACATTCTCCGGCAAGCCTCTTTTTCAGGATCCGGTCAGCCTCAGCCTCTGACGCGGGACGGTAGAAATCCCGTTCCAGACTGTGATCGGCAGCATGGCAGTCCTGCGTTACGAAGTATTCCAGACGCCGTTTCAGGGCTTCCGTCAGGTCTTCAATCCCGGAGATCTTCATATCCGCGGCCCGCCCCAGTCTTTCCAGGTAACGGGGGTACTCTTTCTTTTCGATATCCAGGGCATTTCCGGGACGAAATGTGGGACAAACCCTTATATCATTTACGGTTTGGTGTATTTTCTTATGCCACTTCAGGGAATCTGCCGGATCGTCCGTGGTACAGAGTATCTGCACATTCTGCCTGCGGAGCAGGCTCTGAGCTGAGAAGGAAGGACTCTTGAGTTTCCTGCTGCAGATATCCCAGATCTTACCGGCGTTTTCAGGACACAGCATGTCATCGATGTCGAAGTATCGTTTCAGCTCAAGGTGCGTCCAGTGATACAGAGGATTGCCGAAGCAGTTCTGAATGGTTTCCGCATAGGAGGCAAACTTTTCATAAGGCGCTCCGTCACCGGTGATCAGGGATTCCGGAATGCCCCGTTCACGCATGGCACGCCATTTGTAATGGTCGCTGCTGAGCCAGATCTCAGTCATGTTTTCGTACATCCGGTCTTCACAGATCTCCTGCGGATCCAGATGATTGTGATAATCTATGACAGGCATGCTCTCTGCATGGTCGTGGTACAGCCTGCAGGCTGTTTCATTATACAGAACAAAATCATCGTGGATGAATGGACGGTCCATATCTGTGTTCTCCTTCCGTTGCATGCGGAATGATTCTGCAGTACACTCTGATAACAGAG
>CADCOU010000341.1 GCA_902803155.1 uncultured Lachnospiraceae bacterium
TACTTTACGCTGAAGGAGTACCTGGAGAAGATCAAAGGCGGAAATGAAAAGCCGGAAGAGGAAAATGATCAGGAAACCGCTGCCGGGCAGGAAGATGCGGCACTGGATATCGAGGAGAATCCGGACGAACTGAAAGCCGAAGCGGAATCATCCGATGCAGAAGATATCTCAGGATCCGGAGAAGGGGAAGAGGACGAGCCGAAAGAGAAGGAAAAGACCACCATTTACTATGTGACAGACGAGCAGCAGCAGGGGCAGTACATCCGCATGTTCCGCGAGATGGGAATGGATGCGGTCATCCTGCACCATAACATTGATTCTCCGTACATCCAGCATGTCGAGATGAAGAATGAGGACCTGAAGTTCGAACGCATCGACGCGGATGTCACCGGAGCAATGAAATCAGAAGAGTCGGACGAGGAGAAGAGAAAGGCTGAAACCGAAGTGCTTGCGGAGATCTTCAAAAAGGCGCTGAACAATGACAAGGTGACGGTTCAGGTCGAGAACCTGAAGGATGAAAACCTTTCCTCCATGCTCACGATCCAGGAAGAGGGACGCCGCATGCAGGATATGATGCGCATGTACAGTGCAGGCGGTTCCGGCATGGATATGGATATGTTTGCACCGGCGCAGACGCTGACACTGAATGCGAATCACAGACTGGTCAGGTATCTGCTGGAGCATAAGGACGGAGAACACGCTGAGATGTTTGCGAAGCAGCTTTATGACCTGGCCGCACTTGCCAATGCTCCGCTTAAACCGGAAGCCATGACAGAGTTTATAACCCGCAGCAATGAGATCATGCTGCTTCTTGCAAAATAAAAGAAGCAGGAGAATGGATCAGCTCAGTAATTCAAATGAGATCTGATGTTTCTGGAAGAACCGCCGGACTGCCTCATCCCAGAGGCGGTCGGCGGTTTTGTCCATGGTGAACTGTTTCATGGATATGCCGCTGGTACAGGTGAGCGTATCGCCTGTATAGGTCAGGTTCAGGAAGAGGGCGTCCGTCAGGACGGCTGCGTTTTCCGCACCTGCCATCTTAAGCAGAGCCTGGGCACCGGGAGTGTCCAGCTTCAGGACGATCCGGAAATGATTCGGTGTCCGGCTGCCTTTTATGATGCCGAATAAGATGGGTTTTACCAGGTTCCAGTTCAGAGCGGCGGGAGGATCATCTTCGAAAAAGTCAGGGTGCCATGTTCCGTCGATATGGAAGGTGGTAAAGGTGGTCACGGAGGCTTCAGAAAGCTGAAAGGAATCAAAAACATTCTCAATCAGGAGCTTCTTCATAAAATCTCTGGTATCGTTTAATTTCAGAGCGATCAAGTCAGCCTCCGTTCCGGTGTGCACTGCATACACCTCAGTGGGGATGTGCCCCGCCTGCGCAGACTGAAGCAGCCTGCAGACATATTCCTCTCCATCATACAACTGAGAATTCCCCTTTTCAAGCGGCTGCTGTTGTGTTATAGTAATGTAGTATTTAAAACCACGTCACGGAATCCTGATATAAAATGACAGCTTGTCTGAGGTGGTGGAGAATACCCGGGAAGGACTGGAGGAGAATGATGAGCAGTTATCTGGTAGTGATAGACAGTTGCGGTGAGCTGACCGAAGACATGAAGGCGTCAGGCCATTTCGTTTCCGCACCGCTGACGCTCGATGTGGACCAGTATCATTTTGTGGACGATGAGACATTTGACCAGCTTGAATTTCTGAAGAGAGTCGCGGAGAGTCCGAACTGTCCCAGAAGCGCATGTCCGTCGCCGGAGATCTATAAGCAGTATTTTGAACAGGACTATGATCATGTCTATGCGATCACCCTGTCCGCCGCTCTGTCCGGTTCCTACAACAGTGCAGAAGTGGCCAGAGGTATGGTTCAGGAAAAAGTGCCTGAAAAGAAGATCTATGTATTCAATTCCCGGTCTGCTTCGATCGGTCAGACGCTGATCGGCAGGAAGATCGCGGAATATGAGGAAGAGGGACTGCCGTTTGAAGAGATTATAGAGAAGGTGGAGGAATACATTGCTTCCCAGACGACCTTCTTCGTGCTGGAATCCCTCGACGCACTCCGCAAGAACGGGAGACTATCCAATTTCAAGGCTTTCGTTGCGACTGCACTGAAGATCAAGCCGATCTGTTCCTCCACACCGGAGGGAGAGATACAGCAGGTCGGGCAGGCGCGCGGGATCAACAGGGCACTGGTCAAGATGGTCGAGATGGCTGCTGAGACAGCCGACCATATGGAAAACAAGGAGATCGCCATTTCCCATGTAAACAATCCCGAACGCGGACAGATGGTACTGGACGCAATCCGTGAGAGAGTGAAAGCGAAGAACTATATCCTCGAGAACGGGCGCGGGGTGACGAGCCTGTATTCCAGCGACGGCGGAATCATACTGGTCCTGTAAAAGCTGCTGAAGTTGCCGGAATCCGTGCGACAAAGTCTTGAAAAAACTGAGGAATGTAGTATACTCATTCCATATGAAAAAACGGCGCTTAAGATGCGTCAGGGGAATGGAGAGAGTTAAGATTATGAGTCAGGCTAAGGTTGACAGGTATAAGGAAGAGAAAAAGAACCGCAAGAAGATCATGGCGAAAGAGAAGCGGCAGTGGATGCTCACGCAGGCTGCGCTTGGCCTTGTCGGCATCGCTATCGTTGCGTGGATCGGGATCAGTGCGTATCAGGCGTTCACGACGCCCCCCGCAGATGCGCCGGTTGAGGTAAAGAATTACACTGTTGACAACAGTGCGCTTGATGAGTACCTCGATTCCCTGAAGGAAGAATAAAACAGCAGTCAATAAGAAACCTGCAGAACGGTTTGGTATCAGAATCCCCGGATCATGATCCGGGGATTTTCATGCATTTCCGTTTTCTGTTTTATTATTCAGCTTTATTATTCCTTACTGCATGCACAGCCGCTTTATCCTGCAGACGGCATGCGGGCAGAACAGAGGCATCATTTTGTCTTGCTGTTTTCCTGCATGGCGTTCACCATGCCCATGACTTTCTCATTGAAGTTATTCTTGGCGGTTTCCTGCAGCTTCATGGCGCGGACCTTCAGCGGCAGACCGAACAGAGTAATGAATCCTTCTGCGTCGTGGTGATCATACAGGTCGCCGGTGGTAAAGGAAGCAAGTGATTCATTGTAGAGTGAATAGGGGCTGGTAGTCCCGTCTTTGATGATATTGCCCTTGTAGAGCTTAAACTTCACTTCACCGGTGACAAACTGCTGTGTGGATTCCACAAACGCCTGGATCGCTTCACGCAGCGGTGTGAACCACTTCCCTTCATACACGGTCTGAGCCAGCTGACTTGCGAGACGCTTCTTATTTTCCATAGTCTCACGATCCAGGCACAGTTCCTCGAGCTGGTCGTGGGCAGCCATCAGGATGGTGCCTCCGGGAGTCTCGTAGACGCCTCGGCTCTTCATGCCTACGACGCGGTTCTCGACGATGTCGATGATGCCGATGCCATTCTTTCCGCCGAGTTCATTCAGCGTGCGGATGATATCCGCTACCTTCATGGCCTTGCCGTTGACGGTCTTCGGAACGCCCTTTTCGAACGTCATCGTTACGTCAGTGGCTTCATCGGGAGCATTCTGCGGAGTGACGGAAAGAACCAGAAGGCTGTCGTAATTCGGTGCACAGGCAGGATCCTCCAGTTCGAGGCCTTCATGGCTGATGTGCCAGAGATTCCTGTCACGGGAATAACCTTTGCCCATGGAAAACGGGAGATTGATGCCGTGGCTCTTGCAGTACTCGATCTCATCTTCACGGCTTTGCATGGTCCAGACGTCGGTCATGCGCCAGGGAGCGATCACTTTCAGATCCGGAGCGAGCGCCTTGACACCGAGTTCAAAGCGGATCTGGTCATTCCCCTTGCCGGTGGCACCGTGGCAGATCGCAACAGCCTCTTCCTTCCGGGCAATCTCAACGAGCTTCTTGGCGATCGCCGGACGCGCCATGGAGGTACCGAGCAGATAGGCATGCTCGTAAACCGCGCCTGCTTCCACGCACGGCATGATGAAGTCTTCACAGAACTCATCGACGATATCTTCGATGTAGAGTTTGCTCGCGCCGGAAGAGAGCGCTCTTTCTTCCAGCCCGTCCAGTTCTTCTTCCTGTCCGCAGTCCACACAGACACAGACGACATCATAATCGAAATTCTCCTTCAGCCACGGGATCATGGCTGTGGTATCGAGACCTCCGGAATAAGCAAGGATCACTTTTTCTTTTGCCATAACAACAAACCTCCTGATAAATAACATGTTCTGGTCGATACTATAACGCGGTCAGAATAAATATTCAAGTAGAAAATGATGAATATCAGCATGAATAATGCATAAATGCATATTATGCAACGAAAAGGCATAATTTATAGAGAAAAACACTTTACTTTGCCGGATATCTGTTGTAGGATGGTCACTGCAAAGCAACGTGCTGCAGGGCAGAAGGAGATATCACATGATTAAAGCCGGGATCATCGGTTCCACAGGTTATGCAGGCGCGGAGATCGTCCGCCTGCTTCTTCAGCATCCGGAGACGGAGATCGTCTGGTACGGATCCAGAAGTTATGTTGATCAGAACTATGCGGAAATCTACCGGAACATGTTCGAACTCGTGGATGAAAAATGTCTCAATGATGACATGGATGAACTGGCAGAGAGGGCGGACGTTATATTTACCGCAACTCCTCAGGGACTGTGCGCGTCACTGGTCAATGAAAATATCCTTTCGTCTTCGAAGATCATAGACCTCAGCGCGGATTTCAGACTAAAGAGAACGGACGTCTATGAAAAGTGGTACAAGCGGACACATGAAGCTCCTCATTATATAAAAGAAGCGGTTTACGGCCTGTGCGAGGTAAACAGAGATAAGATCAGGAACGCACGGATCATCGCCAATCCCGGATGTTATACGACCACCTCGATCCTGACGCTGTATCCGCTGGTCAAAGACGGGCTGATCGATACGGACACCATCATTATAGACGCAAAATCAGGAACGTCCGGAGCCGGCAGAGGAGCGAAGCTCCCCAACCTGTTCTGTGAAGTGAATGAGAGCATCAAGCCGTACGGCGTCGCGACGCACAGACATACTCCGGAGATCGAGGAACAGCTGAGTTACGCGGCAGGCCTGAACTACGAAGGGGGAGAGAGCATACTGATCAACTTCACTCCTCATCTGGTACCGATGAACAGAGGGATCCTGGCGACCTGCTACGCAAAACTTGCAGACGGTGTGACAGCGGCTGATATAGCGGGATCATACGAAAGACAGTATGGCAGCGAGTATTTCATCCGCCTTCTGGGTGAGGGGGTATTCCCGGAGACCCGCTGGGTGGAAGGCTCCAATTTCGTGGATATCGGATGGACCGTCGACGAACGGACAAACCGCCTGATCGCATGCGGAGCACTGGATAATCTGGTGAAAGGCGCAGCAGGCCAGGCAGTCCAGAACATGAATATCCTGTTCGGACTGGAGGAGAATACGGGGCTGAAGCTCGTCCCGGTGTTCCCATAATCGGTAAGTGACGTGTTCGACTATGGGATAGTATGATCCCACGTCGGGTAAATACAGTAAGGAGATTACATCTATGAATATTTCAGACGGCGGCGTTACTTCCGCTAAGGGATTCCGGGCGATCGGCATCTGTGCCGGGATCAAAAAGGACCGCAAGGACATGGCGATGCTCTGTTCGGACGTTCCCTGCACACTGGCAGGTACTTTCACTTCCAA
>CADCOU010000342.1 GCA_902803155.1 uncultured Lachnospiraceae bacterium
GACGGTCATCACCGCAGAGGCTGAACACAAAACGGTTCCCTTTTCCTCCTTCGATGATCTCCGCAGTATCATAGTAGATGCCGTTACCCCATTCATCGGAGCCGTATATTTCTCGTTGATTTCTGTGCCATTTCCCGTTAAAGGTTACAATAAATTCAGCGGCCAGATTGAATTCAATCGCCAGAGGCTTTATCTCGGCCGTATTGTTTTTATAAGAAATCTTATAGTTCCCCGCTTTGCCGGATGTGAACTCTGCCTTCGGGGTGAGTGTGTACTTCCCGGCGTCCGTGCAGGCTTCGACAGTCAGTTCAACCTTTCCGCCTCCGATCAGGCTGAAAACTGACGTCCGCCCCACAGGGATCTCCTCTCCGTCTTCTCCGTATACGTTGTATTCGTCTTCCGGTTCTACCTTATTTCCCTCTGATTCGGAACGATTTGGATATGTTCCGGTCATCCCCTCTGCAAGTACGATCGGATCGCCTGAATACGTTGCATCAAAGCTGAAGAGTTCAAACTCGACCGCCAGCGGATTGACAGTCAGCGTCCCCTCTTTCTTCGTGACGTTCGTAAACTTATCCGTCACATCCTTTCCGCCCGCGTCATAGATCTTATAGGATGAGACCGTATTGGCGCTGCTGCCTGCATCCGTCTGACTTCCGGACGCAGTCGCTTTGACCGTGAACCCCTTCGGCAGCCCTTCAGCCTTTACGGTTCCGTTGGTCAGTGCGGTCCCGTCATAGGTCTTTTCGTCGGAGGCTGATGTCAGAATCACCTCGTCATCATAAGTCGGATCTTCTTTTGCTTTCGTCACCTTCAGCGTGCCCAGGTTCTCCGTGATGCCGTAGTTGCTGCTCTTTGCAGACTGCCATTCTATGGTATAGGTATTGGCCGAGGATCCCACTTCCGTCCTGGAGCCTGTCGCTGTCACTGTCGCGCTTTCCCCGTTCACCAGGCCTGTCAGGGATGCCTCGCTGTCCGTCAGCGGCTCCCCGTCATATTCCTTCTCGGCAGAACCCGTCGTGACCGTCAGCGGCGCCGCCGTTACCGTCAGTGTTCCGGGTTCTTCCTTCACCACATAGTTTTTCGGGTTCGCACTCCCCCAGTCGATCCTGAAGGTGTTCGCGCTCTGCCCGACGTCTGTCTGGCTCCCTGTCGCCGTGATCCGGATGGATGGATCGATCTGCACCGGCGTATAGTGGGCTTCCTCGTTCCCCAGCGCGCGGCCGTTATAGCTGGTGATCGTCGTGTCGATGTGGATCTTGACGTTCGTGGAATCCTGCATCAGCCGGTCCGCCGCACTCCTGTCGATCGTAAGGTCGCTCCGTTCCGTCTTCGCGCTGTGGTCTTCCTTGAGTTTTCCGATCCGCTGCAGCAGTATCTCTTCGTCCCACCCGGCATCCGTGCAGGCCTGCGCGCGCAGGTCCGGGTTGTCCGCGTACAGGCGCAGGAGCTCCTCCGGGATCTCCTCTTCACTCATGTCCTCGCTGCGGAATTCGATGCTCTGCTTCCCGTTCTCATCGTTCAGGTATACCGTAAGCTTCTTTCCGGCTGGCAGTTCGATCTCACGGGTCTCCTCGGTCAGCGGGTTCGTCCCGTGTACCCAGGTCGTTCCGGAGACGCCGTACAGGACTTCCTCTCCCGCCGAAGCGGTCTGGACATAGGCCGTATCCCTCCAGAGCGGTTCCCCCGGATCATATCCCGGAACTGTACTGGTCTTCGTCTCCGGAGCCGTCAGCGGCGTCCCGTCATATACTTTTTTCGCACTCGCCGTCCAGATCGTCAGAGGAGCCGGATCCACCGTCAGTTTTCCGGCCACCTTTTCTACATTGGTAAAATGAGAAGTGACATCCTGCTTCTTGCTGTTGAGAATGATGCAGCGGCTGATCGGGTTATCCCCTGTCCCGGCATCGGTCTGGCTGCCTCCCGCAACAGCCTGGATACTGAAGTCCGTGGGAAGGCCGTACACCAGCACATCCGAAGGACGCGTGAGCGGGGTTCCGTCATACAGTTTGCTGGCGCTCTGGGCAACCAGCTTCACCTTATCATCCCACGTCCAGTCGCCGTCGGCAGCAAACATGTCTTCCGTCCTCTCCAGGACATCGCTGGCGTTCCGGACACGGTTGGTAACGGAAGAATCCTTTTTGATCTGGCGGTTCACAAAACCGGCGATATCCCCGGCCGTCATGGCTGTCATCTCCGGTTCCTGATCGACCCGTTTATTTCCGTCTTTATCGACCAGAACAAGCTTGTTGCCGGCAGAGACAGACGTCTGCTGCACATTTCCGTTCGCATCTGTATACGAGGCTTTCGTATCCCCCTCCAGCACGCCGATCGTCGAGATCCGGCCCTGTTCCGAATCCGGGTCTTCCTCATCAATCGCATATACGATCGTGCCGCGGATGCCGACTGCCATCGTGGAAGTCTGGATGTCCAGGCTCTCATTCTCGTCCAGCTTTTCCTTCACATCCAGAAACAGCGTGCCTTCCGTGAGCGTCAGGCCCAGCTTCTTCCCTTCCTGGGAGAACTCCACGCGGCTCTCCTCGTCCAGCGACAGGATCTTGCTGTCATCCAGGCTGACGGAAGCGGTGCTTTCTTCCGCCGTGGCCAGCGCCTGCCCGCTGTCAAAGCGCATGTTCTCCATGATGAATCCGGGATTGCCGTCCTCATCTTCAACAGTCACCTCGCCTTCATAGTGGATCAGGCGTATGGTGGACGCTGAATCACTCTCTACGCTCTCCGCATAGACTGTCTGCAACTGGAGGAGAGTAAAAAGCATTGCAGATATGATCAGGATCACATTAATGGAACATTTCGTTTTCATATACAGCCTCTGTTTTTCTTCAGATATCTCCTTGTCGGAGCACCCGGTTTACAGACCAGATGATAAGATCACTTATTGTTAATGCAGTAAAAACACTTACTCATGATTATAGTAGCATGTAAATCTGTAAAATTGAAGTCAAACGGTTCAGTTTCAACGCAGCCATATAAAATATATACCGTATCCGAAAACAAATCGGATACGGTACATTCATGGAGTAGACGAGAGTCGAACTCGTGTCCGAAAGCCGGTCCACCGTCCTTCTACTATCATAGTCGGTTCTTTATGATTCCCCC
>CADCOU010000343.1 GCA_902803155.1 uncultured Lachnospiraceae bacterium
AGAGGATGTCGAATCCTACATACGGAGTGCCGTTCTCATCGGTCGGGTTCTCTTCGATGAAGCGGTCAAGAAGATCGAAGTACTCGTTCAGAGTGTGGATCTCCGGATAGCCGCCCCACTCAAGGACCTGCTTCTGGATGAAGAACGCCGGGCCGTTTACACGGTTGACGATCTGCTCGCCGTCTGCAAGGCCGTAGTTCGGGATGATGTAGAGGACATCGTTTCCATCCTCATCCTTCTCGATCAGGCGTGCCTTCTGGGGCTCTATGTGTGCCCACAGCCTCGGGGTGGTCTCAGGAGATACATAGTCAAGCAGGTTGATCAGTGCGCCGGTCTGGATCAGCAGGTCTGCGCTGTTTCCGCCGTCAAACAGATCCGGATAGTCTTCGCCGGCGATCATCATGCCGAGCTTCTCATCCAGGTCGCCTGCCAGGAACTCAAACTCAAATGTTACTCCGAATTCTTCTTCGATCTTCTGATAGATCTTATTGTCCTCTGTCGGCTGATCTCCGGGATCTCCACGGAAAACCGTCAGTGTGATCGGCTCTTGTGCTTCTTCCGCAAATACCGGAACGGAAAGCACCGGGGCGGCTGCCAAAGCGAGAGCCAAAGTAGCGGCAAGGATCTTCTTCATACTTCTTTCCTCCTTTAGGTTCTGTTGTACAGTTCGTGTCCCTTGGACAATGGTGTTACGAGTAACAACAATCACAGTTTTTTCATACCTATAATTTAGCATCCCGCAAACGCAATAGCCTCTGAATTATTGCTTATTAACATTCAATTATTGCTTTATTTTGTGTCCAAAAACTGTCGTATAGTCAGTTTATACAGTTTTAAGAACGCATTTTTGTGCATATTGCCCACTACGAAATGGTTTTCTATCATTAAGCCAACTTTTATCCCGACAATAATTGATAATAATACTTTGCGTAATAAGAACAAAAAGAGGCTAACCTGAACATTGCAACTGCCCTGTCTGTGGGACAGGGCAGATTGTGATGTCAGGTCAGCCTGCTGTTTGATCCTGTAAAATGATTCCTGGTCGAACAGTGTCAATCACAAACGACTTAGTGAACGTTCACATGCTGTAAAAGATCCAAAACAGATCCCGGAATAGTCCGGATCAACCGTCCCGGATTTACCAAACCTGTATCTCTTCAGCTCCCTGCGCGAACGGTCCCGGGACTGCCGATACGCCTCTGTGGGCACCCAGATAATCTGCATCAAATATGATGTCGTACCCTTCCGGCGTCTCGAAGCGCTGCTCCGGCTCGAATGCCTCACCGAGCGTATCGCTGTCGATGATGCCTGCCGTGTAGTCGCCGATCACATCATACAGGTTGGTGCGGAGTTTCACGTGGTCTCCTTCTTCGATTACTTCCACCCAAGCTTTTTTGTCCGGATCCGTGACCAGTTTTTCCTTCTCTTTCTTCCAGGCTTTCGCGCCGTTGAGGTAGACGTTTCCTGCTGCCCATACCGGAAGGCGTCCGAAGTGGTACGTTCCGAGCCTCATCATATCGGACTCTTTCGCGATACGTCCTTCCATCTCCTTAAATGGAGCGTACCACTCGTCGTAGTCCGGGTAGTCGTCAAAGACCGAGGTGCCGACGATCTGGTTGTCACGCATCTCCATGCCCATGTCTTCCTTTGATTCCGTCTCTCCGGCGGGCTCGTTCTGGATGAAGATGTTGTTGTAGAACCGGTCATCACCGTGCAGGATGGTCATGAAGCCGGCCACTTCCGTCCTGTGCGGGATGTGGTACGGTGTGTACCTGGGTTCGCGCACTCCGTTCACGATGGAGTCGATGCCGCTGCCTACGGAGGTCAGTGCACCCAGCATCAGGTTGTGGACAAGGGCGACGCCTTCCGAAGCAAGGCGGACCGATACCTTCGAGAGCATCACATTGTTGTCGATCAGGGTCGGGCCGTGTCCGACCTCGATGAAGATGTCCTGGCACATCATGGCGCCGGGGATCGGCTTCCCTGCCACGACCGGCGGATGATTATCATAGAACAGGTTCTGGGTTATCCGGGTCCCCTGTGCCTCCCAGTCGCACCACA
>CADCOU010000344.1 GCA_902803155.1 uncultured Lachnospiraceae bacterium
GAGTGGGATCGTGAAAAGGACACGGTCTTCATGACCGGACCTGCGGTATCGGTTTTTGACGGGGAGATCCGTCTCTGAGGAACTGCCCGGAATCGCTGACAGCTGAATGCGTTATGTTTTCAGCAGATATCGGGGTTTTCAGCAGATATCGGCACGCTCTGAATATGCGAGGAAACGGTAGATATTATCAGAGGATTCCTATATAATAAAGTGTTGTTCCAAAGTGTTGTTCCGTTAATCCAGACCGGGAACAGAGGATACAGATCATATGAAGAAGGCAAAGGTTAATGCAATATTGGCATGTATGTGTGCAGCCGCGGTCTTTCTGGGCGGATGTACACGGAGCCAGATGAATTACCAGATCGCGGAAGCGATCGGTACGGTAGGCATGTATCCGAACAATGAACCTGTCGAGACGCCACAGATGGTCATCGCGCGTGAGATGCAGGAAGAATCGGAGTCGGAAGAAGAGGCTCTGATGGCAGTTCTCCGTGAGGCGGATGTCCTGGCGGCCGGATACAATTTCGAGGAAGCGATCTCCGTTCTGAATACCATCACCGGGATGCAGTCGAGGGACGAACGTGTGAGCGAAGCACGTGAGCGTTACGAACAGGGGGAATCAAACCTGGTGAACTGGGTCGACGGGGATATCCCGCACCTGTGCTTCCCGACCCTGATCTATGACACTGCCATGGCGTTTGACGGCGACGGGAAAGCCGGCAGTTATGCGACGACCATGGTGACCTGCAAGGAATTCAGTTCGATCCTGCAGAGTCTCTATGAAAATAACTACATCCTGATCGATATCCATACGATCGCGGCCAATACGACCGATGAACGCGGAACGACTTCCATGGAGCAGCTGCAGCTCAAGCTTCCGAGCGGGAAGAAACCGATCGTCCTGTCCCAGGACAATCTGAACTACGCAAGCGTCACAAACGGGGACGGGATCGCGACAAAGCTGGTGCTGGATGAAGAAGGCAAGGTAAAGGCGCAGTATACCGACAACGGCGGACATGATGTCGCTGGTGACTTTGATTTCATACCGATCCTGGACACCTTTATCGAAGAGCATCCGGACTTCTCCTTCCGCGGCGCGCGGGGGATCGTCTCCGTCTCCGGGACGGAAGGTGTTTTCGGATATGATCTTCCCTCTTCGGACAGTTCTTCGGATACCGCGCAGACAGACGCGGCAGCAGATACCTCCGGAGGTTCCCTGGCCGGACTGACAGCCACATCGGGCGATTCCATGGCAGGCCTGACGGAGGACCAGAGACAGATCGCCCAGATCAGCAAAGCCCTGACTGACGAAGGCTGGAGCATCGCCTGCGCAGGGTGGAGCCACAAGTATATGAACGACCAGACTTATGACCTGTTCGCGTCCGAGATGGATGACTGGATCGAGAATGTCGGATCCCTGACGGGGCCTTCGGACATCCTGTTCTATCCGTACGGCGCCGAGGTGGAATATCCGGGACAGAAACTGGACTACCTGCTGGAGCACGGCTTCGTCTATCTGTGCGGCCTGTGGGGCAACACTGATTTCCGGGAACTGGGAGACGGGTACATGCGGATGACACGCCGCTTCGTCGATGGATATACGCTGGTCAACGCGCCTTCTTATTTCACCGGTTTCTTCGCGGCAGGAGAAATACTGGACGACGACCGGTAAGAACTCCGGGGCGTTCCTGAATAAATAACCAGAAACGAGGGATATCTATGGAACTCATCACCTACACAGTTAAAAGGATCGTTGTGTCGATCGGTACACTGCTTCTGGTGACGGCAATCACGTTCTTTCTGATGAATGCCATCCCAGGCTCTCCTTTCATGACGGACAAGTCGACGCCGGAGCAGATCGCGCTGGCGAACGCCAAGTACGGTCTGGACAAGCCGCTGATCGTACAGTTCGGGAACTACCTGAAGAATTATCTGCACGGAGACATGGGTGTTTCCCTGAAGATGCAGGAGGGAACGCCTGTCACGAAGATTCTCTTCGGACAGGGAAAGTTCACCCTCTCCATGAAGATCGGTTTCCTTGCGCTTATAGTGGCTGTTCTGATCGGGATACCGCTGGGCGTCCTGTCGGCTTACTACAGGGGAGGCTGGCTGGACTCGATCCTGAGGGTACTGACGACGATCGGGATAGCTCTCCCGAGCTTCGTCATAGCCACGCTGATGTTGTTTGAGTTCGCAGTGCAGCTTGGCTGGCTCCCGGTACAGAGCAACGACCTGCCGGATGCGGCGAGCTACGTCATGCCGGTGTTCACGCTCGCACTGAGTCCGCTCTGCCGTATCGCCAAGCTGACCCGTACGAGCATGCTGGATGCGATCAACCAGGATTACATCAGGACGGCGCGGGCAAAAGGCGTCACTACGAAAGTGATCCTCTTCAAACACGCCCTGCGCAATTCCCTGATCCCGGTCATCACCTATCTGGGGCCATTGACTGCAGGCATCATCACCGGTGCGCTGGTCATTGAACAGATCTATCACATCCCCGGACTCGGCAACTATTTTGTGTCGAGTATCCTGAACCGCGACTATCCGGTCATCATGGGAACGACTGTGCTGCTTGCAGTCCTCATCATTTTCATGAACCTGGTCGTTGACATCTGCTACAAGATCGTTGATCCGCGGATCAACATCACCAAGAAGGGAGAGTAAGAAAATGAAGAAAGCATTTCAGCTCTTCCAGCCGGATCCGGAGCGGGTTCAGAAGATACAAAACCTGAATGCGGAATCCTTTGCAAAAGCCGCTGAACATGAAAAAGAGAAGATGGTACAGATGCACAAGAGTGTGTCGTACTGGCAGGATGCCTGGAGAAGGTTTCGCAGGAACCATGTCTCCATGGGTTCTCTTTTTGTATTCATCCTGATCCTCCTGTTTTCGTTCGCAGGCCCGAAGTTCATCGCATACAGCTACGAAGAACAGTTCCGCAGCGCGCAGAAGCTGGGCCCGATGGAGTATTCCGAGACGGAACAGATGGCTCAGACACTCATGGAGAACGGGGCGGACGGATTCTACGCGACCTCCCTGAAGGCCGGTTCTGCTGCAGCGATCAGGAAGGGAAACTGGTACATCACATCCGGCGGCAAAACGTATGCCTTTACGATCGATAAAGCAGTCGAGAAGGCTACCCTGGTGCTGGACGCGGATGCGGAAACACCGCTCTATATCGGCAAGGATAAGGACTGGGAGGACGGAGCCTATAAAGAGGTGACTCCGGTCGAATTCACGGATACGCCGGCTGAAGAAGCACAGGAGATCAAACTCTCCACGTCAGTCTTCCCGCATGTATTCGGCACGGATTCCCAGGGGCGCGACCTGATGGCCCGCTGCATGTACGGCGCTCGTGTTTCCATCATCATCGG
Organism: uncultured Lachnospiraceae bacterium; assembly: GCA_902803155.1. Classification (GTDB taxonomy): domain Bacteria; phylum Bacillota; class Clostridia; order Lachnospirales; family Lachnospiraceae; genus Porcincola. The sequence continues at coordinate 3,376 of CADCOU010000344.1, forward strand.
CGTTGTGGCAGCCCTGATCGTCCTGGTCATCGGAGCCCTGTACGGCTCGATCTCCGGATTTGCGGGCGGTAAGGTCGACTTCGTGATGATGCGTATCGTAGACCTGATCTATTCCGTACCGGACGTCCTGATCGTTCTGCTCCTGCAGGTCGTCCTGAAGGAGCCGCTCCAGAACTGGTTTGACAGTTCGAAGCTCGGTGCAGTGAAAGCACTCAGTACCCTGGGCGTAGGTATCGTCAGTATCTTCATCACATTCGGTCTCCTGTACTGGGTCGGTATGGCGCGAATCATCCGCGGTCAGGTCCTGCAGCTCAAGGAGCAGGAATATGTCATGGCTGCAACGGTCCTCGGCGCCCCGTCGTCCAGGATCATCCGCCGCCACCTGCTTCCGAACTGCGTCGGGCAGCTGATCATCCAGACCTGCCTGCAGATCCCGTCGGCGATCTTCCTGGAGTCGTTCCTGTCTTACCTGGGACTGGGCGTATCCGCTCCCATGGCGTCTCTCGGTTCGCTGTGCTCGGATGCGAAGGAAACCTTCCTGCTGTTCCCGTACAGACTTCTGTTCCCCGCGATCCTGCTGAGCCTGATCGTGCTGACACTGAACCTGATCGGAGACGGCCTGCGCGACGCGCTGGATCCGCGTCTGAAGAATTGAGGAGGGCGGAGAATGAGTGAGAATCTGCTTGAAGTCAGGGACCTGAGAGTATCGTTTTTTACGCCCGCCGGAGAGGTGAAGGCCGTAGACGGCATCTCGTATGAACTGAAGGAAAATGAAGTGATGGGCATCGTCGGGGAGTCCGGTTCCGGAAAATCCGTGGAAGCCTACTCGATCATGGGACTTCTGTCCAAGCCGGGCAGGATCATCGGCGGGGA
>CADCOU010000345.1 GCA_902803155.1 uncultured Lachnospiraceae bacterium
CAGCATGGTGCATCCTATGATAGAACTCGCGATCGCGTTCATCTCCAGGCCTGCAGCGTGTGATAGCGATCCGGAACCGACGTGCAGGAAATACACGAATCCGGCTATCCCTGCCAGCGTGCTGCACAGAAGATGCGCAAGGAACCTGGTCCTTTTCACATTTATTCCGAGCATCAGTGCGCTTACCTGGTTCCCGCCGACTGCATAGAAATGACGTCCGAGGCGCGTGTAACGCAGGATCAGGAAGAAGATCAGGACGATCAGCAGGGCTATGATGACTCCGATCTCTACGTAAGCATTGACGAATTTGCCCTTTTTCGTATAGGAACCGATACCCGGCAGATAGATCCTCAGGTTCTTCAGCGCCTTGAACCCTTCATGCTCTACATTGAAAGGCTCCGTGTGAACGATCGTCGTCATGCCTCTTGCAAAGAACATGCCCGCCAGGGATACGATGAACGGCTGGATGCCGAGATAGGCTACCAGGAAGCCCTGTACGAGGCCGAACGCTACGCCGATGCAGATCGCGATCAGGATGGCTCCCGGTACATTTCCTCCGCCATAGTCCAGGAATACGGCACAGCTCATGCTGACCAGTGCAATCACTCCTCCGATTGAGATATCGATCCCGCCTGTGATCATGACGGTGCTCATTCCGACGGCTCCAATGATCAGGGCTGCCTGATTGTTCAGGATGTTGCAGAACTGCTGCGGTTTGCGGAAGCCTTCCCCGAGGACTACGATCGCCGCGATATACATCACAAAGAATACGATGATCGTGATCAGAAGGAGGAGATTGGTATCACTCAGCCCGTTTCCTTTTGTCTTCTTATTCATTCAGGCCGCCTCCTTTGCACTTTTGTTTTTCTTCCCGATCTTCGAGAGCTTCTCTCTCACCGACGGCGCACTCAGTACGACGAGAGCGATGATCACGACTGCCTTGTAGGCAGGAAGCGCATCCGAAGAAACATGGAACTTATAGAGGGTCGTCGTCAGGAACTGGATGACATAAGCACCCAGGATGGAGGCAAGCAGGTTGAACTTACCGCCGCTCAGCGCATTTCCGCCGAGCGCGACTGCGAGGATCGCGTCCATCTCGATATCTTTTGCTACGACCGAATAGTTGATCGTGGAGAGTCTGCTTACCTTGATCAGTGCAGCAACGCCGACGCATACGCCGAGGATCACATAGCTGAGAACCTTGATGCGCTCCGGATTCAGGCCGTTCAGCCTGGCCGAATTCTCATTGATTCCGACTGTCTGCGTATAGAGCCCCAGGTTCGTAAAGCGCAGCACGATCAGGATCAGGATCACGCAGATCAGCGCGATGAAAAACGGAGTCGGGATCGGTATGCCCGGTATGAATCCTCCGAAATAGGCAAATGACTTCACGTTGATGATCGGAAGCTGGTTGTTGTTGACCCAGGCTGCGATGGAGCGTCCCGCTGTGTACAGGATCAGGGTCGCTACCATAGGCTGTATGTGGAAATACGCAACCAGCGTGCCGTTGAAAACGCCGCAGGCCATAGCCGCAAGTACGCCGATGATAAATGCAAGGATCAGCGGCATCGCGTACGAATTGGCCGTTACATTCTTTCCGACCAGCATCTTCAGCATGACAGAACCTGCGATCGCTATGGTCGCGCCGACGGAAATGTCCTGTCCTCCGGAAGCTGCGGTCACGAGAGTCATGCCGATCGCGAGGATCGCAAGCTCACTGCCGTAGTCCAGTATGGTGATCAGGTAGCCGGACAGAACCGGATATCCTGCGCTGTTGGTCCCGAGCGTGATCTTGAAGAATCCCGGGTCCATGATCAGATTGAACAGAGCCAGGAAGATCAGGGCCGCAAGCGGTATGATGATCTGTTTTCCCGCGAGAAGGGAAGCTATGGATTTTTTATTCGTCATGATTCCTCACCTCCCGCGATCGTGCTCATTATCTTGTTCTGTGTCAGTTCGTCTCCCGTCAGTTCGCCGACCACCTTGCGGTCTCGCATGACGATTAGTCTGGAGCAGGTCCTGAGCATCTCCTCGATCTCAGATGAAATGAATGTAATGCTCATACCCTCGGAAGCCAGTTTCAGGACAAGCTTCTGGATGTCAGTCTTCGTACCGATATCGATGCCGCGCGTCGGCTCGTCCAGGATCAGATAGTCCGGATGCATCAGGAGCCAGCGGGCCAGGATGACCTTCTGCTGGTTGCCGCCGGAGAGCGACTTGATCGGCGTATCCGCGGATGCTGTCTTGATGTCCAGCGCGTCTATATATTCCTGCGCGAACTGCTCCGCCTGTGCCCTGGAGAACGGATGGAAGAATCCTTTCAGGACCTGCAGCGCCAGGATGATGTTCTCCCTGACAGACAGGTCTCCGATGATCCCGTCCCTCTTCCGGTCTTCCGGCAGGTAAGCGATACCCTGCTTCATCGCGTCGATCGGTTTGGAGATCTTCGTGCCCTTACCGTCCTTCTTCACGGAACCGGCCACGACCCGGTCAGCACCGAAAATCGCCCGGACACATTCTGACCTTCCGGATCCGAGCAGCCCGGTAAAGCCGTTGACTTCGCCCTTATCGATATGGAAGTCAAACGGAGCGATCCCGGCATTGCTCTGCAGTCCGGACGCCTCGAATACCGGCGCTGTCCCGTCTTTTACATGATAGACATCTGCTTCGCCCTTGATATCGGCAAGATCGTCCATGTCCTTGCCGAGCATCTTTGAGACCAGCTGGACCCTGGGAAGCTCCGCGAGCGGATACTCGCCCACAAGCCTGCCGTCACGGAGGACCGTTATGGTATCGCAGACCTCATACACCTGCTCCAGGAAATGTGTAACGAAGATGATACCTACGCCTCTGCTCTTCAGATCCCTC
>CADCOU010000346.1 GCA_902803155.1 uncultured Lachnospiraceae bacterium
CCCACAACCGCAAACAGAAGCTGCGAAGCAGCGGCATACACGCGGAGCGTGGATGGTTTGCGGTATGAGGGGGAAGGAGCCGTGAATACCTTATCTGTCCCGCACTCGTAGCTTGCCGGGATAGAGGCAGTGTACTATAATTGGTTTGAGAACCATGAAAGCAGCAGGGTGCATCACTGCGGCCGCAAGGGTCCGGTGGCGCGCCCTGCATTCCTAACAGTATTTAAATGGAGGGACACAGGATGGCAGATACCAGAAAACTGATCGGAGGACGTCCCGTGATCGGGATCCGTCCTGTCATTGACGGCCGCAAGGGTCCGCTGGATGTGCGTGGTTCCCTGGAAGAGCAGACCATGGGAATGGCACTCAAGGCAAAGAAACTGTATGAAGAGAATCTCCGTTATTCTGACGGAACGCCGGTCAGGGTCGTAATTGCGGATACCACCATAGGACGTGTACGCGAGAGTGCCGCCTGTGCTGAGAAATTCAAAAAAGAAGGTGTGGATATCACCCTCACGGTAACGCCCTGCTGGTGCTACGGTTCCGAGACCATGGACATGGATCCGAATACGATCAAGGGCGTATGGGGCCTGAACGCCACGGAGCGTCCGGGTGCGGTTTACCTGGCTTCCGTTCTTGCCACACATGCACAGAAGGGACTTCCGGCATTCGGAATGTACGGACATGAAGTACAGGAAGCCGATGCGGAAGATATTCCGGATGACGTGACAGAGATGCTGCTCCGCTTTGGCCGTGCGGCTGTGGCAGTTGCTTCCCTGCGCGGAACATCCTATCTCCAGATCGGTTCCGTTACTATGGGTATCGGCGGATCGATCATTGATCAGGATTTCATTGAATCCTATCTTGGCATGCGTGTCGAGTCCGTTGACGAGGTGGAAGTGATCCGCCGCATCAACGAAGGGATCTATGATGAGGAAGAATATCAGAAAGCCCTTGCCTGGACGAAAGAAAAGTGCAAAGAGTGCTTTGACAAGAATCCGGAATGGATCCAGAAGTCCCGCGAAGTTAAGGATGAACAGTGGGAGTTCACGGTGAAGATGTATGTCATCATCAAGGATCTGATGCGCGGCAACGAAAAACTTGCTGAGAAGTTCCCGGAGGAAGCGCTGGGTCACAACGCGATCGCAGGAGGTTTCCAGGGACAGAGACAGTGGACGGATCATTTCCCGAACTGCGACTATCCTGAAGCGCTCCTGGCGACTTCATTTGACTATGACGGCGCGAGAGAGCCTTATGTGCTTGCAACGGAAAATGACGTGCTGAACGGCCTGTGCATGCTGTTTCAGAAGCAGCTGACCGGCAGAGCGCCGATGTTCTCCGATGTCCGTACCTACTGGAGCGGAGAATCCGTTAAGCGTGTGACGGGATATGAGATCGAAGGCCATGCAAAGGATTCTGACGGATTTATCCATCTGATCAATTCCGGCGCGTCCGCGCTCGACTTCTCCGGAGTCTGCACCGATGAGGACGGCAATGCCGTCTGCAAACAGTGGTGGGATGTCACACCGGAGGATATCGACAAGATGGCTGCGGCTACCGAGTGGGCGCCTGCGGATAACGGCTATTTCCGCGGAGGCGGGTATTCGTCCCGCTTTGTTACGAACGCTGAGATGCCGGTGACCATGATCCGCCTGAACCTCGTGAAGGGCATCGGACCTGTCCTGCAGATCGCAGAAGGCTGGACCGTGAAGCTTCCTGAAGAAGTGACGGATACCCTCTGGAAGAGAACGGACTATACATGGCCCTGCACATGGTTCGCGCCGCGCTGCGATCACAAGGAGGGAAGCCCGTTCAAGAGCGCTTATGACGTAATGCGTGCATGGGGCGCCAACCACGGTTCCTCCGTATACGGACATGTCGGAGCGGACATCATTACATTTGCATCCATGCTCCGGATCCCGGTCTGCATGCATAACGTACCGGAGGAGAAGATCTACCGTCCGGCTGTCTGGGGCGCGTTCGGAATGGATAAGGAAGGAGCGGACTTCCGCGCCTGCCAGACCTATGGCCCGCTGTACAAGGCATATAAATAATCAGTAATCAGGTTTCCCGGCCGGGGGTGTGTCACATCCCCGGCCGGAATGCGATAAGGTAAGAAGGAGACACAGTTATGTTAAAGAACATTCCTCCGATCATTTCACCGGAGTTATTATCTGTACTGAATGAGATGGGACACGGCGACCGGATCTGCATCGGCGACGGGAATTTCCCCGGCTCATCCGTGGCAGGCGCAGAAGACGCCATCCTGCTCCGCGCTGACGGACACGGGGTGCCCGAACTTCTGGACGCGATCCTTCAGCTGATTCCGCTGGATGAATATGTGGATACACCGGCAATGATCATGGAAGTGACCCCGCAGGACAAGGATCTGGAAGTGCCGATCATCGATGAATACAAGGAGATCGTCGCGAAATATGACGCCCGGGGAGCGAAGGCATTTGGCTCATATGAGCGTTTTGAGTTCTACGAACAGGCAAAGAAATGCTATTGCATCCTTCAGTCCGGGGAGACCGCGATCTATGCAAATATCATTCTGCAGAAGGGCGTAGTAAAATAACAGGGAGATACGATCATGATGATGAAAACCGCCAGAGAACAGATCGTGGCATACTGCAGCCGGATGGCTGCCGACGGACTTACCCTCGGTACAGCCGGCAACATAAGCATTTACGATCCGGAGCTTCACTGCATGGCGATCAGCCCGTCCGGCATCCCTTATTCGGAGACGGATCCGAAAGATGTTGTGATCATGGATCTGGACGGCAATATTGTGGAGGGAGACAGAAAACCGTCCAGCGAATATGCGCTTCACAGTGTTTTCTACAAAGCCGATATAGGGGCCTGTGCCGTCGTACATACCCATTCCATGTACTGCACGACGCTCGCGTGCATGGGGGAGCCTCTCCGTGCTGTACACTATGCGATCGCTGAAGCCGGAACAGATATAATCCCTCTGGTTCCTTATCATACATTCGGTACCCCTGAACTGGCGCAGGCCGCTTCGGAAGCGCTTCAGACTAAGAGCAGGGGACTGATCCTGGCCAACCATGGGATGTGCGCCAGCGGGGATTCCCTGAAGAGTGCGTACGGGCTGGCACTGACCATGGAATGGTGTGCTCAGGTGCAGTGGCGCTGCCTGTCTGCCGGAAAGATGAATGTTCTGACCGGTGAAGAGATGGCTGTGGCGATGGAACACTACAAAACCTACGGACAGAAGAGCGACGGTACCCATCCCCGCGGCTACAGCAGCGTATGATTGATACAGAAGGTACAGAAGGAGGCAGTTATGGCATTTGATATGAACAGGGCGCAGGCCGCAGTTGAAGGCGGCATGGAAGAGGCGCAGGAACTGATCAGGGATCCGTCCAGAGTCAGAGAACTTCTTGACCGGCTGCAGGAGCAGCTGAAAGGGGTACCGGTTGCGGGTGATATCCTGGCGGACATCCCGCTTACGGTTTCCATGGTAAAAAGCTACATCACAAAAGAGTATACGGAAGTTTCGCCGAAGGTGATCATCACGCTGATCAGTGCGTTTCTCTATCTGATCAAGGGCAATGATATCATCCCGGACAAAGTCCCGCTTGTCGGAAGGATCGATGATATCGCCGTTCTGGGCTTCGCGCTGAAGTTTGTGGAACCGGAACTCAAGGCCTATGCAGAGTGGAGAGACGCCCGGAAGGCGGAGACTCCGGATGAAGCAGCCCCCGCTCCGGAGGCAGAAGATGAGGCTGCGCCGGCAGAAGAAGCACAGGATGATGAAGACATCTGTCCGGAGATCCCGGACGCAGACGGAATCTCGGAGACATCAAATCTGTAAAAACGGGGGCAGCATGGGATAGGGCTGCTGAGATGAATACATCCTGAAATAACCGGCCGCACCTGTCATAAAACAGGTGCGGTTTTCAGCTGAACCGTGCTATACTGTTCCATGCCATGCTGTTGAGGAGACAGATACCGGGAGGAGAGATTATGGAAAAGTTAACACTGGAAAAAGCAAAAGAGATCAATGCTTCGCAGGTAACGGAAGAACATCTGATCCTGCATGCGGCAAATGTATCCGCCGCCATGGGCGCTATGGCGGAGCATTTCGGTGAAGATAAGGAACACTGGGAAGCGGTCGGCTATCTGCATGACTTTGACTATGAAAAGTATCCGGAAGAGCATCTTGCCCATACGGAAGAACCGCTCCGGAAACTGGGCGTCCCGGAAGAGGATATCCGGGCGATCCTCTCCCACGGATATTCTATCTGTACGGACGTAGAACCTGTCACCAACATGGAGAAGAGTCTGTTCACAGTGGATGAACTGACCGGCATCGTCCAGGCGGCGGCAAGAATGCGTCCGAACGGGATCACGGACATGGAGGTCAAAAGCTTCATGAAGAAATGGAAGGACAAGCGTTTTGCCGCGAAGTGCAACCGTGAACTGATCCTGCAGGGCTGTGAGATGCTGGGGATGGAGATCCGGGATGTTTCCGCCATCGTGATCGAAGGCATGAAAGCACATGCAGAGGAGCTGCAGCTCACCGGTGAAAACGCCTGAAGCTGTATGAACGCCAAAAACAGATTCGGAATGTCAACCTGATTATTTTCGGGTTGACATTTCTTTTTCTGCAGGTATGATAGTTCATATGTCAACTATTTTTAAAATAAAGTTTACAATCAGAACGGCATGATTTGTATCTGCCGGAAAAGAGGATGACTGTTTGAAACGGCAGATATCCGGCCGGGGAGGGCGTTATGAAAAATATCACAACCTATGAGACAGCGATGTGCGGGATCATGACAGCGCTTATGTGTATAGCGGGACCGCTGGCGGTTCCGATCGGTCCGATACCGGTTACGCTGATCGTGCTGGTGTTGTTTTTTGCACTTATGGTGACAGGCACGAAACTGACGATGATCAGCTTTACCGCCTATCTGCTCCTCGGCGCTGCCGGACTTCCGGTCTTTTCCGGATATGCCGGAGGCGCGGCGAAACTGGCGGGACCGACAGGAGGCTACCTGATCGGTTTCCTGTTCATGATCCCGATTGCAGGAGCATTCCGCAGAAGATATGCGGACCGTCCGGTCCTGACAGGGTGCGGGATGCTTCTCGGCCTTGCGGCTGCTTATTTCTTCGGGACGGCCTGGTTCGTATACCAGATGCATGTAAGCGTCAGGTATGCGCTTTCGGTCTGTGTGCTGCCTTTCATTCCGTTTGACCTCATTAAGATTGTTCTTGCCGTCCTTGCAGGAAGCGCAGTCAGAAAAGCACTGCTGAGAGCTGGGATCAGCTGTGAATAGAAACGAAAAAGCACATTTTTAAAATAAAATAGATTGCATTATCAAAAAATCGTATATAATAGGAGGAACTGGAATAAAACTGGAGGAAAACCACCTATGAAAGCAATCTACAACAACGGAGAGGTTATGACCCTTCCGGCTGAAGAAGAAACTCATGTGATCAGGCATACTGCTGCGCATATCATGGCACAGGCGATCCTAAGGCTTCACCCGCAGGCGAAGTTTGCATACGGTCCGGCGACAGAGCGCGGATTCTATTATGATGTGGATCTGGACGGGGAGAAACTCTCCGACGAGGATCTTGCGGCGATCCAGGCTGAGATGGTGAAGATCACCAAAGAGAATCTTCCCATAAAGACCTATGAACTGCCGCGCGCCGACGCGATCAAACTGATGGAGGACCGCGGGGAGGTCTATAAGGTCGAGCATATCGGAGACCTTGACGAGGATGCAAGGATCACATTTTACCAGCAGGGCGACTACATCGACATGTGCGTCGGCCCGCATCTTACCTATACCAAGGCCCTGAAGGCATTCAAGATCACCGGACAGTCCGGAGCTTACTGGAAGAACGACAGTGAGAATAAGATGCTGACCCGTATCAACGGCGTCGCCTTCCACAACGGGGAAGAGCTGAAAGCATGGGAAGTCGAACAGGAAGAGGCGAAGGCCCGCGATCACAGAAAGATCGGCAGAGAGATGCAGCTCTTCATGACGGACGATCTTGTCGGAAGGGGACTTCCGATGTTCCTGCCGAAGGGTTATACCCTGTGGCAGATCCTGGAAAACTATATCAAGGAAAAGGAACGCCGTCTGGGCTATCTGCATGTCATGACCCCATGTGTCGGTACGGTCGATCTGTACAGGACCTCCGGTCACTGGGAGCATTATAAGGACAATATGTTCCCGCCGATGCAGGTGGAGGATGAGGAATACGTGCTTCGTCCGATGAACTGCCCGCATCACATGCGGATCTATGCGAACCATCCGAGATCATACAGGAATCTTCCGCTCCGCATAGGCGAGATCGCGCACGATTTTCGGTATGAAGCGTCAGGAACTCTGAAGGGAATCGAGAGAGCACGCCATTTCTGCCAGAATGACGCGCATCTGTTCGTGACTCCGGATCAGATCAAAAGCGAGATCGCTGCCGTCTGCGACCTGATCTTTGACGCATATAAGGATTTCGATATCACGGACTTCCGCTGCATCCTGTCGCTGCGCGACCCGGCGGACAAGAAGAAGTATCATAATGACGACGAGATGTGGGATCATGCCGAGAATGCACTCCGCGAGGTTCTGAATGAGCTGAAGATCAACTATACGGAGGAGATCGGAGAAGCAGCGTTCTACGGTCCGAAGCTGGATGTTAATGTGAAGCCTGCAGTCGGAGCGGAGTACACACTGTCTACCTGCCAGCTGGATTTCTGCCTTCCGGCGAAGTTTGAACTGACCTATGTGGATCAGGACGGAACGGAGAAAACCCCGGTCGTCATTCACCGTGCGATCCTCGGATCCCTGGACCGCTTCATGGCATATCTGATCGAAGAGACCAAAGGCCGCTTCCCGGCATGGCTTGCCCCGGTTCAGGCGAAGGTTCTTCCGGTGTCTGAGAAGTATATGGAATATGCGTCGGAGTGCTGCGAGACGCTTCTGGACGCCGGTTTCCGCGCGGAACTCGATGAGAGAAATGAGAAGATCGGCTATAAGATCCGTGAAGCGCAGCAGGTGGAGCGTGTTCCGTATATGCTGATCATCGGCCAGAAGGAGACGGAAGCACGCAATGTAACCTATCGTGACAGGGATACAGGAGAGAGCACGACCTGTTCCATGGAAGAATTCATGCAGCTTCTCAGGAAATAAACGTGGCAAAAACGCCGATGGCATTCTTGATACCCGGAAGATTCATGAGGAGCCGTAAAACAAGGACTAAAATTGCCGCACCTTTTCGGTGCGGCAATTATACTTAACCAGCATAAAAATGAATCAGATAACTGACCGTCGCCCGGACACAGTACCGGGGCAGCCGGTCATGAGGAAGGATACAGGAGCTGCACATTTTCTTCTTTCATGCGCTCCAGCCATTCGTCGGATGGCTTCCTGTCTGTGACCAGGATATCAATCTTGGAAAACGGCACGGTCCGAATCAGCGAAGTATGATCAAACTTGGTATGATCAGCCAGAAGTATGACTTTTCTGGAGTGGCTGATCAGCATGTTCTTAAACTGTGCGACAGGCTCGCTGCCCTCATAGATCCCGTTTACAAGATCCAGAGAATGGCATCCGATGATCGAGACATCCACGTAGTAGTCCTGCATCATGCGATTCGCCGTCTCGCCCAGTACAGACTGCGTCCTGCTGTTCAGTATGCCGCCGGTGGAGATGATCCGGATCTTGTCATACATGAAATCATTCAGGATGCGTACGGAATTTGTTAGAAGGGTAAGCCCGGAGCGGGATCTGATGAACGGTATGACCTCGTATACCGTAGTGCTGGAATCACAGCCGATCGCGCCGCTTTCCGGCAGAAGGGCAGCGGCCATCTCGCCGATCTGTGCTTTTGCCGCCGAGTTCCTGACAGCGCGTACTTTATAGTCACTCTTTACGGGAGCGGACTGTACAGCTATGGCTCCGCCGTATGTGCGCGCGACGATGCCTTCTTTTTCCAGAATTTCAAGATCTCTCCGGATCGTTTCAGTTGTAACCTGGTACTTTTTTGCCAGGTCGGAAACAATGACTTTCTTTTCGGTCTGTACTAAAGTGATGATTTCAGAGAGCCTGTCTTTTTGTGCCATCTTATTCACCTGCAGCTGAAATGGGTTTTGATTCTCTCAGTATCAGAATACACAAAATATGATTTAAAATCAACAATTTCGGCATAGAATAATGTAATAGAAACCTGCAAATAAAGGCAATAATGTTGAATGTAAAGAAAAAACGGTAAATGCCAACTGAAAATGTGTCTAACGGATGTGGGATAGCAATATCCGAAGAGGCGGGAGGGATTTTTGGATGGGGTGGATATATCTTCTGTTCATAAATGTGCTGACGTTCTGTGTATTCGGAGCGGACAAGCGCGCTGCGGTCCGCGGCAGGAGACGCGTACGCGAATCCACGCTGCTGGGGCTGTGCCTGATCGGCGGCAGCATAGGCGGTCTGACCGCCATGTACGCATTTCATCATAAAACGAGAAAAGCAGTGTTTTCGGTAGGAATCCCGCTGATGATCGCCGCCCAGGTTCTGTTTATCCTGATCTGCAGCAGCATGGTGCTGAAATAGACACGCCAGAGCGTGATACAGATAAATCCATGCTTGCAGGCCTGTCGTGAATTCATTAAGATGATAAAAATGCGCTCTGCACAGACAGGGACAAAGAAAGAGAGCTTACAGAGATATGGAACTGACGCTGAAACAGCTGAATGAATTGCCTGAAGACAGCTATCTGCTGATCGATATCCGGGATGAATCTTCATACAGATACGGAACAGCAGACGGCGCACAGAATCTTCCGGATGTGTGCAGCGCTGCGAAGGAAGGACGTCTTCCGGAAGACAGGAAGCTGGTCCTTATGTGCATGAACGGTGTCCGAAGCCTGTCTCTTGCGAGCGATCTGAGAGAACTGGGATATGACGCATACAGCCTGTACGGCGGTTACGGCGCCTGGCTCCGGGAGAATGCCATGCGGCGTGAGGACCGCTCCCGGGAGATCGAGCGGTCCATCATCAAAAAAAGGATATTCAGGGAGAAGCTGCTGAGCCGATTTACAAAAGCGATCACACGCTATGAACTGCTGCAGCCGCATGACAGGGTCGCTGTATGCATCTCCGGCGGGAAAGACTCCATGCTGATGGCGAAACTCTTTCAGGAGCTTCAGCGGCAGCATAAGTTTCCGTTTGAACTGGTCTTCCTGGTGATGGATCCCGGCTACAATGAGCTGAACCGGATGCTGATCGAGAACAATGCGTCCGCGATGGGTGTTCCGATCACTGTGTTTGAAACCAGAATCTTTGACGCGGTGGACCGGATAGAGAAGTCTCCCTGCTACCTGTGTGCGAGAATGCGGAGAGGTTATCTGTACCGGCAGGCTCAGGAACTCGGCTGCAACAAGATCGCCCTCGGGCATCATTATGACGATGTGATCGAGACGATCCTGATGTCCGTACTGTGGGCGGGCCAGATCCAGACGATGATGCCGAAACTGCACAGTCAGAATTTTGAAGGGATGGAACTGATCCGCCCGATGTATCTGATCCGGGAGGATGATATCAAAGCATGGAGAGACTACAACCATCTTCATTTCCTCCAGTGTGCCTGCCATTTCACGGATACCTGCAGCTCGTGCAGGGAAGACGGGACGTCGATATCCAAACGAATGGAGACGAAGAAGATCATCGAGCAGATGAAAAAGACCAATCCTTTTGTGGAGGGTAATCTGTTCAACAGTGTCACGAATGTGAACATTGACATGCTGCCTGCCTATAAGCAGGATGGGATCGTCCACAGTTTCCTGGAGAAATATTAAAAGCAGCTGCCAGCGCAGCTGCTTAATTATTTAAAAAACGCGCACGTTTTCCGCGCACGGGTTGGAGGGAGTGCCGGCCAGTTTTCTGGCCGGCAAGAGTATGAAATTTCTGTTTGCGTTCTGCTTTTTACAATTCACAGGGTACAGGAAGAATGTGTCCGTCCTGAGTTTAAGTTGTGAAAAAAGTATGAAAGAATGTCATTGATGTATGGTAAAATAGAAACGGATACAGACGGGGGCAGTATGGTTCATCAGGACGGTACATATGGTCACCGGCGATGACAGTGCCACAAGTATCTTCAGAAAAGCAGACATAAGGAGGAATGGACGATGGCAAATAAAGTAGGACCGCTTATTAAAGAAGCAAGAACAGGCGCCGGACTCACACAGGAACAGCTTGCACGTAAGATCAAAGGCATCTCTGCGGATGACATCAGCAAGGCAGAGAGGGGAGAAAAGGAACTGACGCAGGCAGCGCTGAAAGAGATTGCCAAAGTAACAGGCGTGACGCAGAAGTCCCTGCTTGATGCCGCTAAGGGATCCGCTTCTCCGAAGAAGGCTGCCGCGGCAAAGAAGACAACCGAGAAAAAGACGACCGCGGCGAAGAAAACAACGACAACAAAAAAGACGACTGCAGCAAAGAAAACGGCCACAGCGAAAAAAACGACTGCTGCGAAGA
>CADCOU010000347.1 GCA_902803155.1 uncultured Lachnospiraceae bacterium
ACTTCTTCTCGATCTCGAGAAGGAAGCGGCGGTTGATCTCTTCCACGATCTGGTAGACACGGGGAAGCAGTCTCGAGAACAGCTCGATCGGCCATTTCTCCAGCGCCTCTGCCATGATGGTGTGATTCGTGTAGGCAACCGTCTTCGTGGTGACCTCCCACGCATCGTCCCATTCCAGGCCTTCCTCATCCAGCAGGATACGCATCAGTTCCGCGACGGCTACCGTCGGATGGGTATCATTCATCTGGAAGGTGGCCTTCTCATAGAACTTGCGGATATCCGTATGGAATCTCTTATAGTGTGCGATCGCATCCTGCACGGAAGCAGAGATGAAGAAATACTGCTGCTTCAGGCGCAGTTCCTTACCTGCATAGTGGTTATCGTTCGGATACAGGACCTCGACGATGTTTCTTGCAAGGTTCTCCTGCTCGACCGCCTTCTGATAATCGCCCTTATCAAAGGAATCCAGCTGGAAGTCGTTGATGGCTTCCGCATCCCAAACACGGAGCGTATCGACCATATGGTTGTTGTAGCCGACAACCGGGATGTCATACGGGACCGCCATGACGGACTGGTAATTCTCCTGGATGAACTTATTGCGTCGTGTCTCTTCATTGTACTCAACCCGGACATATCCTCCGAATCTGACTTCCCGGGCATATTCCGGTCTCTTCAGTTCAAAGGGATAGCCGTTCTTGAGCCAATTGTCCGGAGCCTCGATCTGATATCCGTTCTCGATCTTCTGCTTGAACATACCGAAACGGTAGCGGATACCGCAGCCGTATGCCGGATACCCGAGTGTCGCCAGGGAATCAAGGAAGCAGGCTGCCAGTCTTCCGAGGCCGCCGTTGCCGAGCGCCGGATCTCTCTCCTGGTCCTCGATCGTGTCGATATCCAGTCCCATGTCTTCCAGCGCAGCCTTAACGTCCTTGTAGGCGGTCAGGTTGATCAGGGAGTTGCCCAGGGCACGGCCCATCAGAAACTCCATGGACATATAATACAGGATCTTGGGATCGTCCTTCTCCATCTGCTGTGTGGTCGCCATCCAGTCATCAATGATAACGTCCTTGACCGCGTACGATACCGCCTGGAAGATTTCCTGCTTGCTGGCGTCCTTCAGTGTCTTGCGGAACAGGGATCTGAGATTGTCCTTTACCGATTCCTGAAACTGCTTCTTGTCAAACTTGGATACTTCTTTCTTCTTTGCCATTGTTACCTCCGTAAACCTTAGCCGGTATATCCGGAATTCAGATCTTCCTTACCGACAGTGTTACCTTCTCGCCGTTGACAGTCCATTCCTTTGTATAGGAGTTCTCATCTGCGCCTTCATGGGAGATGGTCTCCGCGAGGACCTCCTTCTTCAGCTCGTTTCCGAACCGTTCCATGATGCCTCTGATCTTTTCATTGCCGGCTTCGAATACATGGATATGATCCTGGACTTCGAACCCTGCCTCTTTTCTCATCGTCTGGATCTTGGATACCAGTTCTCTCACAAAGCCTTCCTCGATCAGCTCTTCTGTCAGGTTGGTATCCAGAACGACCGTAAACGGACCGTACTGCTGGCTTACAAAGCCCTCCGTCTGTGCGGTCTCGATCAGAAGGTCTTCCCTGGTCAGCTCAACGGTTTCGCCGTTCACATCGAACTTTATCGAACCGTTCTCATTCAGCTCATCCATGGCGGCATTGCCGTCCATCTCCGTGAGATGCTTTTTGATCCCGCCGAGCAGCTTGCCATATTTCGGTCCGACCGTACGGAGCTGCGGCTTGAACGTATAGCTGGTGAACTCTCTCACATCATCCGTGAATTCGATCTTCTTCACATTCAGCTCATCCGTCACGATGTCTGCGTAATACTCCGGCAATGTCTGCGGAGCCTTCACGAACATCCTTCCGATCGGCTGGCGGTTCTTGATGTTCGCGTCATTTCTGGCCGCGCGGCCCAGGACGACGATATTCAGGACCTCGTCCATGGTCGTCTCAAGCTCTGCATTGATGAGCGCTTCATCCGCCGTCGGATAGTCGCTCAGATGGATGGACTCCGCCGCAGATGCGTCCGCGCCGCGGACAATGTTCTGCCAGATCTCCTCGGTCATGAACGGGATCATCGGGGCCGCACACTGGCACAGGTTCTTCAGTGCCTCGTAGAGCGTCATGTAGGCGTTGATCTTATCCTGCTCCATGCCGTGTGCCCAGAACCTGTCACGGCATCTGCGGACATACCAGTTCGACATATCATCCACAAAGGACTCCAGAGCGCGCGCCGTCTCCGGGATCTTATAGGCGGTCAGCGCACTGTCTGCGTCGCGGATCATGGTATTCATGCGGGACAGCAGCCAGCGGTCCATGACCGGAAGCGCCTCTTCGTCTCCTGCCTTGACCCTGTCCAGAAGTTCTCTGTAGCTGTCTGCATACTGAGTCGGATCAAAATCGTCGATGTTCGCATAGAGCACATAGAACGCATAGGTGTTCCACAGTGTCCCGAGGAATTTCCTCTGTCCCTCCTGAACTGCCTTGGCGTGGAAGCGGTTGGGCAGCCACGGAGCAGAGTTGCTGTAGAAGTACCAACGGATCGCGTCCGCGCCGTGTGTCTTCAGCGCGTCGAACGGGTCGATCGCGTTGCCCTTGCTCTTGGACATCTTCTGCCCGTTCCCATCGAGCACAAGTCCGAGAACAATGACATTCTCATACGGAGACTTGTCGAACAGGATTGTCGACTCTGCCATCAGGGAATAGAACCAGCCTCTGGTCTGGTCCACAGCCTCGGAAATAAAAGCTGCCGGAAACTGCTTTTCAAAAACGTCTTGGTTCTCAAACGGATAATGATGCTGTGCAAACGGCATCGCACCGGAGTCAAACCAGCAGTCGATTACTTCCGGGACTCTCTTCATGCTGTGCTTTCCGCACTCCGGACAGGTGCAGACGAACTCGTCGATGTACGGAATGTGGAGCTCAACTGTCATCGCGTCATCCCTTCCGGACAGCGTTTTCAGTTCTTCCCTCGAACCGATGCAAACCTGTTTTCCGCAGTCCTCGCACTCCCACACCGGAAGCGGGGTTCCCCAGTAACGGTTTCGGCTGATGCCCCAGTCCTGCACATTCTCAAGCCAGTTGCCGAAACGGCCCGATCCGATCGTGGGCGGGATCCAGTTGACGGTATTGTTGTTCGCTACCAGTCTGTCGCGGACTTCCGTCACCTTGATAAACCAGGACTCGCGCGCATAGTAGATCAGCGGCGTGTCGCAGCGCCAGCAGTGCGGATACTCGTGCTCAAACTTCGGAGCGTCAAACAGCTTGCCTTCGCGGTCCAGATCACGGATGATGACCGGATCGGCCTTCTTGACAAACATGCCGCCGTACGGCGTCTCCGGGGTCATATTGCCTGCTCCGTCAACAAACTGGACAAACGGAAGGTCATAGTTGCGGCCGATACGTCCGTCGTCCTCACCAAACGCGGGAGCGATATGGACGATGCCGGTACCGTCTGTCATCGTGACATAATTGTCGCAGGTCACAAAATGACCTTCCTTACGCTGCTTCTTCGCGGCGATTCCCGCCGCTTCAAACAGCGGCTCGTAAGGACGGCGCTCCAGGTCGGTACCGATATAAGTCTCCAGTACTTCGTATGCCTTGCCCTCCGGAATCCCGTTGCGGTCATACGCGTCGACGTCGAATGAAACGCTCTTCGGCTCCAGCCCCTGTGCGACCGCAGCCGCGATCTCATCATGGTACGCCCTGCTGACTTCGGCCGCCGCGTTCCTGTCGGCAAGTCTGCCGAGGACCTTGTCGGCAAGCGCCTCTGCGAGGATATAGGTGTAGCCGTCCGCAGCCTTCACCTTGACATAGGTCTCGGTCGGGTTCACGCAGAGAGCAACATTGCTGGGCAGCGTCCACGGGGTCGTGGTCCACGCAAGGTAGAAGACGTCCTCCTCGTCCAGTGCCCTGAAGCGGACAACTGCGGAACGCTCCTTCACAAGCTTATAGCCCTGGGCAACCTCCTGCGCGCTCAGCGGGGTGCCGCAGCGCGGGCAGTAGGGCACAACCTTGAAGCCCTTGTAGAGCATCTTCTTGTTCCAGATCTCCTTCAGGGCCCACCACTCAGACTCGATATAATCATCGTAATAGGTGACGTACGGATCATCCATGTCTGCCCAGAAACCGACTGTGTCGGAGAAATCCTCCCACATGCCCTTGTACTGCCAGACAGACTCCTTGCATTTCTGGATAAACGGCTCCATGCCGAATTCCTCGATCTGCTCTTTCCCGTTCAGTCCCAGTTCCTTCTCAACGCCGAGTTCCACCGGCAGACCATGTGTATCCCATCCGGCCTTGCGGGGGACATACTCGCCCTTCATCGTATGATAGCGGGGAATCATGTCCTTGATGACACGGGTCAGGACATGGCCGATATGCGGCTTCCCGTTCGCGGTCGGCGGTCCGTCATAGAATGTGTAGTACGGAGATCCCTCACGGATCTTCATGCTCTTTTGGAAGATGTCATTTTCCTTCCAGAACTTATTCACATCCTTCTCGCGCGCGACGAAATTCAGGTCTGTGTTTACCTTCGTGTATCGCATGTTTTTACCTCCGCGGGCGCCTTTCTCGTCAGCAGCCCGGTTGCAAATATGATATTTACGGCATCATGCCACATTATATGTGTTTGCTTACAGCCGTGTCAATTTGATAAATCACGAAAAATACGCTTATAATGGGATACAATCCGTGATAATGTATTGATATCAGCAAATATTGCGCTCCAGGAGGCTCACTTATGGCAGTCAGAACAGAGTTTACCTACCCTTCAGCAGATCAGATCACGCAGATTCGGGCTCTCCGGTGGGTTCCGGACGAGGGGACCGCTCCGGTCGGCATCCTGCAGATCGTCCACGGCATGCAGGAATTCATAGACCGGTACGATGATTTTGCCGTTTTCATGGCCGCGCACGGCTTTATCGTAACGGGCAATGACATGCTCGGTCACGGCGGATCGATCCGGAACGGAGATGAGAACTATTTCGGTTACTTCGGAGAAAATGAGTATCCCGGCCTGAAAGGCGACTCCACGGGAGAAGAGGATGGAAACCGGACGCTGATCCGGGATATCCGCACCCTGCAGATGCTCACGCAGGATCTGTATCCGGATCTCCCCTGTTTCCTGCTCGGACATTCCATGGGTTCTTTCCTCGCAAGGCAGTTCCTGTGCCTGCGCGGGGCCTCCCTGACAGCGGCAGTCATCAGCGGAACGGCGTTCCACCCTGCGGCGGAAACGAAGGCCGGGATGTTCCTGGCCCGGTTCATCGCAAAAAGAAAGGGCTGGTTCTACCGCAGTCCGTTCCTCAATAATATGGCCCTCGGATCCCTGAACAAACAGTTTGAGCCCGCCCGGACAAAGCTTGACTGGCTGACCCGGGACGAATCGATCGTAGACGCCTATGTCTCAGACCGCCGCACTCAGTTTGTCTTTACCTGCAACGGCTACTTTGCGCTCTTCAAGACACTGCGGTACCTGACATCGAAGACCAATCTGGAGCATATGCCCAAGAATCTTCCTGTTCTGTTTATCGCCGGCGCGAAGGATCCTGTCGGAAATAACGGGCAGGGACCGAAGAAAACCGCAGCGCAGTTTAAATCGCTGGGGCTTCAGAATACGGAACTGAAGATCTATGAGGAAGACCGGCATGAAGTTCTGAACGAACTGGACAGAGAAACCGTTTATGCAGATGTGCTTCATTTCCTGGAGGATAAGTTATGCTGAGAGGGCTGTTTGATCTGGATAATCCCGTAATGCGGTTTCTGTCCAGAGTCGCTGATATACTGACGCTCAATCTTCTGTTCATTGTATGCAGCATACCGGTCTTTACGATCGGCGCTTCCACGACAGCACTCTACTATTGCTGCTTCAAGATGAAGGACGAAGAAGAAGGCTATCTGACCAGAAGATTCTTCAAATCATTCAGGGAAAATTTTAAGCAGGCAACCATCATGTGGCTGATCCTGCTTGCTTTCCTGATCCTTCTCCTGGCAGAGCTGGTCATCTTCCGGTCGGTACCGGGCACCAACGGAACGATCTGTCGTGCAGCCATCGTTGTCGGGCTGATCTTCTGGTTCCTGATCATGTCCTACTCGTTTGCCCTGCTGTCCAGATTCTACAACACGATCCGGACAACATTTGTGAATGCGGTTCTGCTGATCTTCGGGAACGGCCCCCGGTCTGTCGCGATCGCCGCCGTCATCGCGATCCTGGTCGGCTTCTCCGTTTCCCAGACAAACGAGTTGATTTTCTGGAACATGATCCTCTTCTGGGTCCTGTTTGCAGTTGCTCTGGACGTTCTGATCAATGTGGAGCTGATGTATCCCATTTTCCGGAAACTGATGCCGGAAGAAGAAAAGCAGGAAGCAGCTCCGGACAGTGACTTCGAAGTGGATGAGCAGGCGGACCTTTCATCCCTTGGTTACACGCCTCTCCCGCCGGAAGAGGATGCAGCAGACAGCGACTCCGAAACAGAAGACGGCTGATAAGAATTCTCTCTCTTTCTAAGAATGAACGCGGGTGCAGGGGTCATTCGCCTGTATTGTGGAAGATGACCCAGTAGCAGTCTTTCCCGTCTCCGGTCTCCTCCCGCAGCATGCTGATGCGGTGGCTGAACCATTGTGCGCTTTCATCCGGGTCAAGACTTCTGATCAGACTCTGGACCGCTTCATAGTCCGTTTCTTCCGCACCCTGGTCAAGCAGTGTGCTGTATGTATCATTGTCTTCTCCCGACTCCACCCACAAGACCGAGGACACCGCGTTCAGCGGATTCGGGAACAACGTTCCGGATGCCCATTCCGTACGCTGTGAGGGATCCAGTTCGAGACGATAGGCATATGCATAGACTTCCTGCCCGCCATTCTGATAGACCAGATACAGGTCATGCGTTTCTCCCGAGTATTTATCCCACGCCAGCTTTTCCGATGCCTTCCCGGTACTCTCATATTCAACATAGACCTCATCGTCCGCACTGGCATGCGACAGGACCTCCGCGAGAGCTACCTGGTGATCCGCGGTAATTCCGGAAAACGGAACCGTGAACCGGTTCATCGCCTCCGGGAAGGGATTATCGTAAGAAACCTCCTCTGCAGGCACCGCGGTCTCCTGCTGAACATCTTCTGCCGGCGGTGCAGATTCTGCCGCAGGCTTCGGAGCGCCGCATTTCATGCAGAAATTCCCGATGTTTCCTTCGTGTCCGTTCTTGCAGGTCCAGGTTTCTTCTACAGGTTTTGCCACGCCGCATTCCGAACAGAAGTTGCCTGTATTGCCTTCATGCCCGTTGGGACAGGTCCACTTTTCTTCTGCAGAAGGTTTCTGCGCACCGCACTCCGTGCAGTAATTGCCGGTGTTGCCTCCATGACCATTCTCACATACCCATGCTTCTGAAGCCTCCGCAGACAGCATGATCCCTGCTGCTGCCACAGTCAGGACTGCAAAAAACAGATATCCTCTTTTCATTTTTCCCCCTTTCCGGTACTGCCGGGATCGGTTCTATGTCACATTCCGGTTTTTTCCGGTTTCATTATCCCGACATTCCTGAATTATTATAGCATGACAGGGAGTGCCAGTGGACAAACCTCTGTCACTCCCTGTTATATTTTCAGAAGATCGGATAACTGCGCGAATTCTTCGACAGACAGTGTCTCGCCCCGGACAGACGGGCTCTTTCCCATCTGTTCCAGCGCCTGACGAACATTGTCTTTCCCGCAGGAAATGGCAGGATTGCTCCCGATTGCATTTACCAGCGTCTTGCGGCGCTGCTCGAAAGCCGCCCTGACAACTGCCATGAAGAGATCTTCGTCCTTTGGCCGGACGGGCATCTCTTCATAAAGATGCATGGTTATGACCGCGCTGGTCACTTTCGGCCTGGGAAGAAAACTTTCCGGCGGAACAATCTCAACAAGCCGCGGGCTGGAATAGTACTGCACCGCAACGGACAATGCTCCATAGTCCTTGGTGCCGGGCTGCGCCGTCATCCGGTCTGCAACTTCTTTCTGCACCATGACCGTTACGGACTGTGCCGGAACCTTGTTCCTGAACAGGCTCATCAGGATCGGTGTCGTGATATAGTAGGGCAGGTTGGCAACGATCTTCAGCGGATGTTTCGGAACAAACAGGTGCGCTCCCGGATTTCCGGCTTCAAATTCTCTGGCCAGATCCAGCAGATCTGTCTTCAGCACATCTTCATTGATGATCCGGACATTTTCATACTTTTTCAGCGTGTCTTTCAGGATCGGGATCAGCTTCCGGTCAATCTCGATCGCGGCGACCTGATAAGCCGCCTCACAGAGATACTGTGTCAGTGTCCCGATTCCCGGACCGATCTCAAAGACAACATCGTTTCCGCCCACCTCCGCAGCTTCCAGCGCCCGCAGGATCACACTCTCGTCGACAAGAAAATTCTGGCCGAAGCGTTTACGAAAATCAAAATTGTGTTCTGCGATGACTTCTATGGTGTTTCTCGGATTTGATAATTTTCCCATAACATGCTTCCTGTCTGCTCTTCAGGCTGATGTACCTGCATCCGTCGGGATACACTCCGATTTATCGCGGAATCCTGTATACGTCATGTGCATTTTTCCGGAGGATTTCCGCACATTCCTGTATGTCCATCTGCTTGAGCCCGGCGATCTCTTCGATCACAAACCTGATGCTGCGCGAATCATTGCGGCTGCCCCGGTTCGGTTCCGGCGACAGATATGGACAGTCTGTCTCTGTCACCAGATACCCGGGCGGCGTATCCTCGACCACTCTTTTCAGGGTCTTGGAATTCTTAAACGTCACGACGCCCCCTATTCCGAGATGATACCCCATTTTAATATATTCACGGGCGAGTTCCCGGCTTCCGGAATAGCAGTGGATAATCCCTCCTGTCGCTTTTCCTGCAGCATGGTTTTCCCGGATCAGGTCATAGGTGTCCTGTGCCGCATTCCTGCTGTGAACGTTAACCGGGAGCCCCAGTTCATACGCAAGGTTCAGCTGTTCACGAAACCAGCGTTTCTGTGCTTCCTTCTCTTCCACCATCCAGTGGTAATCCAGCCCGATCTCTCCGACACAGACTACCTTCGGACTGCGGCAGAGTTCTGTCAGGTGGCTCATGGCATCATCTGCGCAGGAAAACCTTGCCCATTCGAGATGACGCTTCTGCTCATATTCATTTTCAGGATCCGTCCCGGCTGATGAACCTGCCATAACACCCGTGAACTGCGGATCATACCCCGCATGTTCAAATACTCCGACGTCATCCGGATGGATCCCGCACCCGGCATAGATCACGTCATACCTGCCGGCATATTCAACCGATGCGTCGGCCCCTCTCATGGAAGCTCCCACATTTACGGCAAATTCCACGCCGTCTTCCGCAAGACCGCAGCTCAGCAGGCGATCCCGGTCTGCATCAAACGCTTCATCATCATAGTGAGCATGTGTATCACAGATGGGTATCCGATTCATTGTTCTGTCCTCTCCAAAATGGAAAAGCATCCGAAAACACCTGTCTCCGGATGCTCTGATTCCGCTATACCGCCGGATATTATCAGCGGACTTCCGCTCCGCTCTCGACCTCGCCCTCCGGGCTTACCAGGCTCAGGCCTCCCTTGCTGTCTTCCGCACAGAGGATCATGCCTTCACTCATCATGCCCGCAAGCTTCGCTGGTTTCAGGTTCGTGATGACCAGGACCTTCTTTCCGACCATCTCCTCCGGGCTGTACCACTGTTTGATCCCGGACAGGATCTGCCTGGTTTCGGAGCCGATCTTCACCTGGCTGCAGAGAAGTTTCTTTGACTTCTTCACTGCTTCGCAGCTCAGCACCTCACCAACCTGGATCTGAAGCTTTGCGAAGTCCTCGATGGAGACTTCGGGTTTCTTTTCGGGATCCGTCCCTGCTTCGGAATCTCCCTTTTTGTCTGCTTCCTTCTTTTCTTCCGTACCAGCCTCTGCTGCTTTTGCCTGCTGAAGCTTCGCGATCTCCGCCTCGACATCCTCGGCCTTCAGTCTCTGGAAAAGAATCTGCGGCTGCTCTGTTACCTTTCCGCCGGACGGATAGTGTCCGAAGGAAGCCATGTTGTCCAGGCCGCGCTTTTCGGCGTTCAGCTGGGACAGGATCTTCTCTGCCGTCTCCGGCATGAAGGAC
>CADCOU010000348.1 GCA_902803155.1 uncultured Lachnospiraceae bacterium
AATCCAGGTATTCGAGGGCGTAGTCCTGAAGAAGCAGGGCGGAAGCAACCGCGCTACCTTTACCGTTCGCAAGAACTCGAACGGTGTCGGAGTAGAAAAGACCTGGCCGCTGCATTCCCCGAACGTAGTGAAGGTGGATGTTGTGAGACTCGGTAAGGTCAGACGTGCGAAGCTGAATTACCTCAGAGGCCGCGTCGGCAAGAGAGCGAAGGTCAAGGAACTGGTTCGCTGAGTTTGCAGTTGATCAGGGCTGCCGCACAGATAACGTGCGGCAGCCCTGTTCAGTATCCGCAGGCATACTATTAGGAGCAGCTTCAGTATGAAATACGTGAATGACGAACCGATCGATTTTACGAACGAGGACTGGAAAAGCCATACTCCCAGAGAGCGCGCGAGGCTGGAAGCGCTGGAGAGACAGCAGAGAGGCAGACGCGGAAGAAAGAAAAAGTCTGTTCCCAGACTTATCTTCGAGTGGCTGTTCCTGGTCATCGTAGCTGTCCTGTTTGCCTACGTGTCCGTCTATACATTCGGACAGCAGCGGACCAACGTGGGACAGTCCATGGATCCGACGCTCTCCGGAGGCGATGTGTGCCTCGTCAATATCCTGGCATTTCAGCTCGGAACTCCGAAGCAGGGAGACCTGATCTCCTTCAAGCCGAACGGCAGCGCCAACGCGAGATCCGATATCAAACGCGTGATCGGAGTGCCGGGACAGACCATCCAGATCAAAGACGGTATGATCTACATCAACGGCAAGGTGTACCTGGAAGGAAAAGACTATCCGGCGATCACCAGCCCGGGCATGGCAGAGCAGCCGATCCATCTGAAAGAGGGAGAATATTTCGTTCTGGGAGATAACCGGAACAATTCCGTGGATTCCAGAAATGCAGAGATCGGTATCGTCTCCAGTGAAATGATCGAGGGTGAGGTCTGGTTCATACTGGGACCGGCCGAGCACAGGGGGTTCTTGTAATGGACTATCAATGGTATCCGGGACATATGACCAAAGCCCGGAGAATGATGCAGGAAAACATATCCCTGATCGATCTTCTGATCGAACTGACGGACGCCAGGGCACCGCAGTCGGGACGCAATCCCGACATCGATTCCCTCGCACAGGGCAAGAGCCGCATCATCGTGCTGAACAAGGCAGACCTGGCAGACAGCACAGCCACAGACCAGTGGAGGGAGTGCTTCGAGAGGAGCGGTATCCTGACAGCAGCGGTTGACTCGCGCAAGGGATCCGGAGTCAGGCAGCTGAAGCCGCTGATCGACAAGGCCTGTGCGGAGAAACTCGAGCGGAACCGTAGAAGAGGGATTGTCAACAGGCCGGTCCGGGCGATGATCGCCGGCATCCCGAATGTCGGGAAATCAACCTTTATCAATTCCTTTGCCGGGAAAGCTGTCGCGAAGACCGGTGACAAACCGGGCGTCACAAAAGGGAAGCAGTGGATTCGGCTCAACAAGAATGTCGAACTGCTGGATACCCCGGGGATCCTGTGGCCGAAGTTCGACGACCGTGAGGTCGGTATGAAGCTTGCGATCATGGGTTCGATCCGGGACGAGATCACGGATGAGGGGGAACTGGCTCTCTGGCTGATCCGGTATCTGCTTACAGGATATCCGGAAGCGCTCCGGGAGCGCTATCAGATTGATACGGAAGGACTGACGGAGCAGGAAGATCCGGCCCTTGATATCCTCGGCAGGATCGCGGTGAGAAGGGGCTGCCTTAAAGCAGGCGGCGAGGCTGATCTGTCGAAAGCTTCGAAAGTACTGATCGATGACTATCGATCCGGAAGACTTGGGAGAATCACACTGGAGAGACCCTGATGGCACGGAACAGATCCGGGAGAAATGAATACAGGGAAAGAAAGAAGAGAAAGAGTCCGCTACGCGTGATCCTGGGATGGATCGTGTTCATCGGGGTCTTTCTTCTGCTGCTCTTTGCCCTGGTTCCTCTGGTCGGGGCGACCATGAAGATCACGGATGGCGCTATGGGACCTTCACTCGGGATCGGAGATACGGTTGCAGTCAACCACATCTCATACCTTCTGCTCCGGCCGAAGCGGGGAGATATCGTACAGTTCACCGTCTCGGAAGAATCACAGGGCATATCCACTGAAACGAAGACCGTGTACCTGCGCAGGGTGATCGCCCTGCCCGGGGAGACCGTACAGATCATGGACGGTATAGTCTATATCAACGGACGGCCGCTGGAGGAGAAATACACTTCCGGACTGACCACCTATGGCGGGATCGCGGCGTCCCAGATGACCCTGAACAATGATGAATACTTTGTGATGGCAGACAACCGCTCCAACAATTTCGACAGCAGGGATTCCACTGTCGGCCCCATCGCGCGGGACGACATACTCGGGAGAGTCTGGCTGAGGATACTGCCGTTTGAAAAGTTTGGAAGGATAGGATAAAGGAGTAAGTATTGAAAAAGGAAGCGGAGATCCGGGAGATCTATAAAAAGATCAGCAGAACGGACGAAGCGGCACTCATTTCCTTTATCCGCGAGTACGGAGAGGATGAGAGGGCCGGCATACGGAAGATCGCTGCGTCAGCTCAGAAAGCACTCGAGCGGCTGCACCTGGAAAGGGAGCGGCTGGATCAGATGCGCATCTATGAGAGAGACTGCCGTCTGAAGGGCTATACATATATCTGCGGCATCGATGAAGCAGGACGGGGGCCGCTGGCAGGGCCTGTGGTCGCCGGCGCGGTCATCCTGCCGGAGGGCTGCGAGATCTTCGGGCTCAATGATTCGAAGAAGCTCTCTGAAAAGCGCAGGGAAGAACTGTATGACGAAGTAACGGAGAAAGCGGTCGCATGGGGAGCAGGCGTGATCGGTCCCGCCAGAATCGACGAGATCAATATCCTACAGGCTGACTATGAGGCAATGTGCGAGGCGATCGGACAGCTGAAGGTCATGCCGCAGATCCTTCTCAATGACGCAGTGACGATCCCGCAGGTACGCATTCCGCAGGTCAGCATCATACACGGAGACGCAAAGAGCGTGTCGATCGCAGCCGCGAGCATCATCGCAAAGGTAACGAGGGACCGGATGATGGTCGAGTATGACAACCTGTTCCCGGAATACGGATTTGCGGAGCACAAAGGCTACGGGACGGCGGCGCATTACGCAGCGATTAAGAAATACGGCCCATGTATCATCCACAGGAGGAGTTTCCTGAAGAACCTGGATGAGCATTGATTGTTTTTGGAGAGAGTACCCGGGGCAGGGTATGAATAAAAGAAAAGCAGGTGACTGTTACGAAGTACTGGCTCAGCAGTATCTGGAAGAGAATGGATTCCGTATACTGACCCGGAACTTCAGAAGCAGGAGCGCGGAGATCGATCTTGTAGCCATCGAAGGCAGGTATCTGGTCTTTTTGGAAGTGAAGCAGAGGAGCAGCGGCAGACGCGGCCTGGGAAAAGAAGCAGTTGACTACAGGAAACAGAGACGGATCTACCAGGCAGCGCGCTGGTACCTGTACCGGTATAAGATTCCGGAGGATACACCGGTGCGTTTCGATGTGGTATCGATCGACGGAGACAGGATCACACTGATCCGGAACGCATTTCCGTGGGCAGGATAAGAGGGAACAGGAGATGGAACAGAACTACATCAGAAAGAAACTCAGACGTAAGGTTGATCACCTGACATACCACTGTGAGAACGGGGTGGAATGGTTTTCATTTCCGATCCTGGATCAGTTCGACTTTCTAGTAAACGGGTACAGCACCCGGATCGGCGGCGTGTCAGAGGGCGATGTGGGAACGATGAACCTGAGCCTTGCAAGAGAGATCGCCATGAACATGGGGATACCGGAAGACGAGTCCAGAGCGAAGGTGCGTGAGAATCATGAGAGGCTCGCCGCCGCGGTCGGGTATACGACCGACGCGCTGATCTTCTCGAATCAGACCCATACCGACAATATCCGCATCATGCAGGACATCGACCGCGGAAACGGATTCGTGAGACCAAATGAGTATCACGATACTGACGGGATGATGACTGATATCACAGGCCAGGCGCTGATGACATTTCACGCGGACTGCGTAGCTCTCCTTCTGGTCGATC
The DNA here is from genome assembly GCA_902803155.1 of uncultured Lachnospiraceae bacterium. GTDB lineage: Bacteria > Bacillota > Clostridia > Lachnospirales > Lachnospiraceae > Porcincola. Next base: position 4,088 of record CADCOU010000348.1, read on the forward strand.
CGGTCCACAAGGCGATCGCCAATGTGCATTCCGGATGGAGAGGGACCATCAAGGGCATTGGGGCAAAGGCGGTTCGCATGATGCATGAAGTCTACGGCTCCAATCCTTCAAAGATCGTCGCAGCCATCGGCCCTTCGATCTGTCAGGACTGTTTTGAAGTGAGTGAGGACGTCGCTCAGGAATTCCGTGAGAAATATGATGTTTCCCTTCATAAGGAGCTGATCCGGGAGGGACGCATCACAGACAGCGGAGAACAGAAATACCATGTCAACCTGCAGAGAGCCTGTATGGAAAACTTCCTGGAGGCAGGACTGAAAAAACAGAACATCTCGCTCCCGGATATCTGCACCGCCTGCAATAAAGACCTGCTGTTCTCACATAGGGCGAGCTTCGGGAAACGCGGGAATCAGGCCGCCGTGCTGATGCTGCGCTGAAAAGTGATGTCAGAAGATAGTTGATCCGAAAAAAGTGTTAGTCAGAATGACCGCTGTATGTCTGGAGACAGGCGGTCATTTTGTGTGTTATTATGTTTGCAGAGTCCTGTCAGCTCGATTATAATGACTATGCCGGTCTGAAGCCTTCAGAAGGTGCTGGACGCGTGACACCGGCATGAAGCACCACGGAATGAATACCGAAGGCGCTCTTGATGAAAATGACCACCACCCCAGGAGGATGATATGGCGATCGACATACAGTTGGATTCTCTCCCGGCAGGGCCGCTGAAGATAGCCGCACTGGAAGGCATCAGGGATTTTGCGAAGGTCGTTGACAAAGATCTCGCTGAGATGAGGAGGAAATCTCCACTTGCCAGGATCAACTTCCCGCTGAAGGGTTATGTGCAGGACAGTTATCTGCTGGATTTCAAATGTTCCAGGTACGGTACCGGTGAGGGAAAAGGGGTCATCAGCGATTCCGTACGCGGCGCCGATCTCTACATCATGATCGATGTCCTCAACGACAGCATCACATACAAGGTGTGCGGTGAGATCAATCACATGTCCCCGGACAATCATTATGAAGATCTGAAGCGTGTGATCTCCGCCGCCAACGGCAAAGCGAAGCGGATTACCGTGATCATGCCGTTCCTCTTCGGAGGGCGCCAGCACAGACGGACCAAGAGGGAGTCGCTGGACTGTGCGGTCTTCCTGGAAGAACTGACAGCGATGGGCGTATCGAATATCGTGACCTTTGACGCGCATGACCCGCGTGTGCAGAATGCGATCCCGCTGTCCGGCTTTGATTCTTTCATGCCGACGTACCAGTTCCTGAAGGCACTGGTCTCGACAGTCCCTGATCTTCGTCTGACCAAGAAGAACGCCATGGTGGTCAGCCCGGACGAGGGTGCCATGGAGAGGTCGGTTTATTTTGCGAATATCCTCGGACTGGAACTGGGCATGTTCTACAAGAGGCGCGATTATACGAAGATCGTCAACGGTAAGAATCCGATCGTTGCGCACGAGTTCCTCGGCTCCTCCGTGGAGGGCAAGGACATCCTGGTTATTGACGATATGATCTCCTCGGGCGGCAGCATGCTGGACGTCGCCAGGCAGATTAAGGAAAAAGGCGCAAACAATGTTTTCATCTGCACCACGTTCGGCCTGTTCACAGACGGGCTGGAAGCATTTGACGACTACTATGAAAAAGGCTATATCTCTAAGGTCGTAACGACGAATCTGAACTATCGCCCGCCGGAACTCCTTACCCGTGAGTGGTATGCCGAGGCCGATATGACAGAGTATCTCGCATCAATCATCGACCATCTGAATCATGATATATCGATCAGTGATATCCAGTCACCGACGAGCAAGATTACACAGCTGCTGCAGCAGCTCAACAGGTAACATATCAGTCAGAAATGAAAGCCCGGCTTCGCCCGGGCTTTTCCGTGAATTATGCAGGTCGTGTAATTACAGTCCGCACCAGCAGAATCCGTGATAACAAGATGGCGCCGACTGCAGAATAATCAGAAGGATAGTACACAGCATGCCGGATCGGAAGAATTACCACAGAATAAAAGCGGTCCTGCCCGGGTCGATCGCCGAAGAGATGGGCGTCGAGCCGGGAGACTTTCTGATCTCCGTCAACGACCAGGAGGTGGAGGATGTCTTCGACTACCGCTACCTGACGCAGGACGAAGAACTGACACTGGTGATCCGCAAGGGGAACTGCAGCCCGGCAGCAGATAATTCTTTATACGGAAACAAGTCGGATCAGATGAATGAGGAATCTGAAGAAGCTCCGGAGCCGGAAGAATGGGAACTCGAGATCGAAAAAGATCCTTCAGAAGACCTGGGGATCGAATTTGAGAGCGGGCTGATGGACGAGTACCGTTCCTGCCGTAACCGCTGTATCTTCTGTTTCGTCAACCAGATGCCGAAAGGCATGCGCGAGACGCTCTATTTCCACGATGACGACGCCAGACTGAGTTTCCTGCAGGGCAACTATATTACGCTGACCAATATGTCCGATCATGACATAGAGCGGATCATACGCTATCATCTGGAACCGATCAACATCTCTTTCCACACGATGAACCCGAAGCTGAGGTGCGAAATGCTGCACAACCGCACGGCAGGGGACGTCTTTCCGAAGATCATGCGCCTGAAGGAAGCAGGGATCGAACTGAACGGACAGATTGTTCTCTGCAGAGGCATTAATGACGGGGAAGAGCTGGAATACTCGCTGAGTCAGTTCGAGCAGTACCTCCCCGAACTGAAAAGCGTGTCTGTCGTCCCGGTCGGCCTGACCCGGTTCAGGGAGCACCTGCCGAAACTGGAGCCTTTTGATCATGAATCCGCCGGACCGGTCATCGACCAGATCGAACGCTGGCAGCGCTATTATATGGAACGCTACGGGACACATCTGGTCCATGCGAGTGACGAGTGGTACATCATGGCGGGAAGAGAGCTTCCGCCCGAAGAAAACTACGACGGTTACCTCCAGTTGGAGAACGGCGTCGGTATGGTACGCCTGCTTACCGAAGAGGTCAGGGAAGTCCTGAGAGAATTCCGGTGTCCTGAGACCACGGAAAGTGTTGACAAAGGAGAAAAACCAGAAAAACCTGCGACCGTCAAGAAGCCGAAACGGCATGTCACCATAGCGTCCGGCCGTCTGATCAGTCCCATCCTGAAAGGACTGGTGGATGAGATCAGGCAGGTCTTTCCATATGTGCAGGCGGACGTGGTGCCGATCACGAATCATTTCTTCGGGGAACTGATTACGGTGTCCGGGCTGATCACAGGACAGGACCTGGTATCGCAGCTTCGGGGAAGAGATCTGGGCGAAGAACTGCTGATCCCGTCGAGTATGCTGCGAAGCGGTGAAAACGTCATGCTGGACGATATGACCGTTGAAGAAGCGGAGGAAACTTTACAAATAAAAATCGGTATTGTAGAATCGGACGGTCGGAGCTTTGCAGAGGCTGTGACCGGTTTGAAGCTCTGAAA
>CADCOU010000349.1 GCA_902803155.1 uncultured Lachnospiraceae bacterium
CGCTGAAAAATACGGATCCGGGATGAGTCCTGTCTTGCTGCGGATATAGTCACCGAAGCCGTCCTTCACCAGTTCTTCCACCATGTCAGCAGTCCTGCGGCACTGCCACACGATGGCGTTATAGACCGGACGTCCCGTGTCCTTTTCCCAGACGATCGTCGTCTCGCGCTGATTGGTTATCCCGATCGCCGCTATGTTCTCCGGCGTCGCTCCGATTTTTCCCATCGCCTCCGCAGCGACTCCGATCTGGGAGGACCAGATGTCCATCGGATTGTGTTCGACCCACCCCGGATGAGGATAGATCTGGTCAAACTCTCTCTGTGAAACGGAACATATATTTCCCTGCCTGTCAAACAGGATGCACCGGGAGCTGGTCGTACCTGCATCCAGCGCCATTACATACTGATTCACTTCCATACCTGTCCTCCTGTTCAGAATGACGCCTCGAGCCTGTCTGTCATCTCATCGATATCACTTTCTGTGATCACAAGCGGCGGGACAAAGCGCAGGACATCCGATCCTGCGGAGAGGATCACCAGACCATTGTTCAATGCGCTCTTTACGATATCCCCGACAGGACGGTCCTTCACAACGAGGCCCTGCATGAAGCCCATGCCGCGGCGGCACGCAAGGAAATCATACTTTTCCACGAGTTCATCCAGTTTCTTTTCCAGATACGGGGCAGTTTTCCTTACGTGGGATACCAGATCCATCTCATCAAAGAGTTCAAAGACCTTTGCCACGGCTGCACACGCAAACGGATTCCCGCCGTATGTCGTCCCGTGATCCCCTGCAGCGAGCGATTGCGCAGCAGTCTTCTCATTCAGTACAAATGCGCCGACCGGCACTCCGCAGCCAAGAGCCTTCGCCATGGTCATGATATCAGGCTTTACGCCGTATCCGTCGCATGCAAACCAGTTTCCGGTCCGCCCCATGCCGCACTGTATCTCATCCAGGATCAGCAGAATACCCTTTTCATCACAGAGTTCCCGCACGCCCTTAATGAATGCCGGATCCGACGGATAGATTCCGCCTTCGCCCTGAACTGTCTCCATTATAACGGCACAGGTCTTCTCTGTCACTTCCGCTTTTACGCTGTCAAGGTCATTGAAATCCGCAAAACGGACGCCTCCCATCAGCGGTTTAAACGGATCCTGATAATGACTGTTCCCGGTCACGGACAGAGCCCCCACCGTCCTTCCGTGGAAGGAGTGCCTCATGGCAATGATCTCATGGTCATTTGAACCGTCAGCCATATATGCGTATTTTCTGGCAGCCTTGATCGCACCTTCTATCGCCTCGGCTCCTGAGTTTGTGAAGAACACTTTGCTCATCCCCGTATGGCTGATGATCTGCTGTGCCGCATCCCTCAGAGGCCGGTGATAATACAGGTTCGAAGTATGGATCAGTTTGTCGATCTGACCCTTCAGCGCGTTATTATAGTCTCTGTTTCCGTATCCGAGCGCAAATACTGCGATCCCTGCCCCGAAATCAAGGTACTGCTTTCCATCTGCATCATACAGGTATACGCCGTCGCCATGGTCAAAAACGACAGGAAACCGGTTATATGTATGCAGGACCGTTTCTTCGGTCTGATCCATAATCTGCTGTGAAATCGACATGAGCTGCCCCCTCTCTGTATCTTCCCTGCCTTTCAGACAGCCTGCTGTACCCGGTCAGTCCTTGCGGGACTTTTCGTAAAACCTCTGTTCCGTGTCTCCGATGATGGCAGTTCCGATACCCTTGTTGGTAAAGAATTCGAGAAGCTGGGAATGCGGAATCCTGCCGTCCAGGATATGGACTCTCTGGACGCCAGCCTCGATCGCATCGATGCAGCTGTTCAGTTTCGGAAGCATCCCGCCGCCTGCATGGCCGCTCCGGATAAATGCTTTTGTCTCGGCTATGGTCATCTCCGAGATAAGGCTCTCCGGGTTGTCCGGATCCTCGTAGACTCCCTGGATGTCCGACAGGAACACCAGCTTCTGTGCCTTCATGGCCTTCGCGATCGCGCAGGCAGCATCATCCGCGTTGACATTATAGGAATAGTATCCGTCGTCTGAACCGACCGGACAGACGACCGGTACGAACCCTGCGTCCAGAAGCGTGTTCAGCAGGGTAGTATCCACGGACCGCACCTCTCCGACGAAGCCGATATCAGCTCCTCCCGGTTTCTTTCGCGAAACGCGGAGGATCGTCCCGTCCTTACCGGATACACCGCATGCTTTGACGCCGGTCTTCTCCATCATGGATACCAGTCCTTTGTTGATGCGGTTCAGGACCATCTCCGCAACGCGCATGGTTTCGTTGTCCGTGACCCGGAACCCGTTCACGAACTCACTGTCCTTTCCGATCCTTCCGAGCCAGTTCGTAATCTCCTTTCCCCCGCCGTGGACAATGATCGGCCTGAATCCGATCAGTTTGAGCAGAGCGACGTCCTTTATGACGCTCTTCTTCAGCTCATGGTCCACCATGGCGCTGCCGCCGTACTTGACGACGATCGTGGCACCCTGAAATCTCTGGATATACGGAAGAGCTTCTATCAGCACACCGGCTTTATCCAGATACAGTTCCATCTCCCTTGCGTTCAGTTCCTGTTCCATCCTGATTCAACTCCTGTCATGAACGGTAGTCTGCGTTGATCGTGATATATTCATGTGTCAGGTCACAGCCCCATGCGGTGGCCTGCTCATTTCCTTCCATGATGTCAATCACTGCCGTGATCTCATCCTCCGAGAGGATCTTCGTCGCCTCTTCCTCGCTGTAGCCGGTGGAAACGCCGTCCTCGGCGATCAGGACCTCGCCGGCTCTGCTTCGGAAGATAAGGCTTACCTTCTGCGGATCAAACTGAGCGCCGGAATATCCCATCGCACAGATGATCCTGCCCCAGTTCGCGTCATGTCCCGCGATCGCCGTCTTGACCAGGCTGGACTCAATGACAGACTTGGCAAGTGTGACCGCCTGGTCCTTCGAAGACGCACTTTTGACGATCACTTCAAAAAGAGCGTGGGCACCTTCTCCGTCCGCCGCCATTCTTCTGGCCAGATTCTTCGTCAGCAGCGCCAGGGCCTCCCGGAACGTCTCATAGTCATCTCCTTCCTGAGCGATCTCCCGGTTCCCTGCCAGTCCGTTCGCAAAGAGCACGCAGGTATCATTGGTCGACTGGTCTCCGTCGACCGAGATCATGTTGAAAGAATCCTGTACACAGGAAAGAAGTGCCTTCTGGGCCATCGCATGGCTGATCGCCGCATCCGTCGTCAGGAAACACAGCATGGTTCCCATATTCGGATGGATCATCCCGGCTCCTTTGGTCATGCCGCCGATCGTGACTTTCTTTCCGTCCAGCATGAAACTTACCGAAGCTTCCTTCCGCAGCGTATCTGTTGTCATGATCGCTTCCGCAGCTGCTGAAGCTGCCTGAGCAGAGTCAGACAGCATCCCTGCCATCTGTCTGATACCGTCGCATATCTTATCGACAGGGATCTGCATGCCGATCACACCTGTCGACGCAAGCAGAACCTGATGCGCTTTCAGTCCCAGGGCTTCCGCAGCCGCTTCTGCACTTCGTAAGCAGTACGCATCGCCTGTCTCACCGGTACAGGCGTTGGCAACGCCGCTGTTCACCACACACGCCTGCGCGGACCCATACTTCTGAACAATGTTACTGTCCCATACAACGGGTGCCGCCTTCACCAGGTTGGAAGTGAAAGTACCTGCCAGTGTGCAGGGAACGTCCGAACAGAGCATCGCCATGTCCTTGCGGTCCTTTTTGATCCCGGCACAG
>CADCOU010000350.1 GCA_902803155.1 uncultured Lachnospiraceae bacterium
AGAAATGACAGGAGAGGGATATTCATTATGATACAGATGCTTGACCGGATCAGCAGTTATGTGGGGGAAGCGTTTGAGAGCGCGGGATATGACGGAAAACTCGGCAGGGTGACGGTTTCCAACCGTCCGGACCTGTGCGAGTATCAGTGCAACGGAGCGATGGCAGGCGCGAAACAGTACCACAAGGCTCCTCTTGAGATCGCAGAGGATGTTGCAGGGGTTCTGGATGGCTGCGACGCCTTCGAAAGTGTGGAGGCCGTCCGTCCGGGCTTCCTGAACCTGAAGCTCTCGGAAGATTTTCTGGCCGGTTTCCTGGAGGAGATGGCAGAGGATGAGCGGCTTGGCGTACCGGAAGAAGAGAACCCCAGGACGATCATCATCGACTACGGCGGAGCCAATGTGGCGAAACCGCTGCACGTCGGACATCTCCGGTCCGCAGTCATCGGCGAGAGTGTGAAGCGGATCCTCCGCTTCCTCGGAAATGAGACGATCGGGGACGTGCACCTGGGAGACTGGGGGCTGCAGATGGGGCTGATCATTACCGAACTCCGTCATAGAAAGCCGGATCTTCCGTACTTTGACGAAAACTATGAGGGAGACTATCCTGAGGAAGCCCCGTTCACGATCAGTGAACTGGAGGAGATCTATCCGGCTGCAAGTGCAAAGTCCAAGGAAGACGAGGAGTATAAAAAAGAAGCTCTGGAAGCTACGAACCGGCTCCAGCACGGAGACCGCGGCTACCATGCCCTGTGGGAACACATCCTGAACGTATCCGTTGCAGACCTGAAGAAAAACTACGATAATCTGGATGTCTCTTTCGAACTGTGGAAGAAAGAGTCGGATGCACAGCCGTACATCCCGCCGCTGGTGGAGTACCTGAAGAAAGAAGGCTACGCGCATACCGACCAGGGGGCTCTGGTCGTTGACGTGGCAGAGGAAACCGATACCAAGAAGATCCCCCCGTGCATGATCCTGAAGTCAGACGGCGCATCCCTGTACAACACCACGGATCTGGCGACCATCGTCATGCGCATGGAGAACTGGAAACCGGATGACATCATCTATGTCGTGGACAAGCGGCAGGATCTGTATTTCACTCAGGTTTTCCGCTGCGCGCGCAAAACGAAACTGGTGGATGAGGATACGGGACTTTTCTTCCTCGGATTCGGGACAATGAACGGGAAGGACGGAAAGCCTTTCAAGACCAGGCAGGGCGGCGTCATGCGCCTGGAGAACCTGATCGCGGACATCAACGAAGAGATGTATTCCAAGATCATGGAGAATCACGAGACGGATCCGGAAGAGGCCAGGGGAACGGCCAAGGTCGTGGCGCTCTCAGCGATCAAGTACGGTGATCTTTCGAACCAGGCATCCAAGGACTATGTCTTTGATGTCGATAAGTTCACCTCATTTGAGGGCAATACCGGGCCGTATCTCCTCTATACCATGGTCCGCATCAAGTCCATCCTGAGAAGATACGCGGAAGAGACCGGACGGAGCAGGGATGAGATAAAAGGTCTGAAACTTCTGCCCGCCTGCAGCGAGAGCGAGAAGGCGCTGGGCCTTTCCCTCACGGGATTTGCGCCGGCAGTCCTCCTGGCCGGGGAAGAACTCGCGCCGCATAAGATATGCGGATATATCTATGAACTTGCGAACCAGTTCAACCGCTTCTACCATGAGACGAAGATCCTGAGCGAGGAGAAGGAAGCGCAGAGAGATTCCTATATTGCCTTACTGAATCTGACCCTCAGAGTCATGGAATGCGGTATCGGTCTGCTGGGATTTACAGCCCCGGAGAAGATGTGATCCGCAACCATGGCAAATAAAGCGAACGGCTCTTTCCGGGGCCGGACGCTCCGAAGTAATATCATTATGAGTAACACCGGGAAAGATACAATTTCACGGGATGAACGGATCTTCCGCGACATGCCGGTGAAGAAGGCTGTCCTGACCATGGCGCTGCCGACGGTCGCAGGACAGCTGATCGTACTGTTCTATAATCTGGCGGATACGTTTTTTATCGGAAGAACCGGAAACCCGTATATGGTTGCCGGCGCTTCCCTGATTCTGCCGGTGTTCAACATAGCCGGAGCCCTGGCCGCCGTGGTTGGCCTGGGAGGAGGAACTCTGATCTCGAGGCTTCTCGGACAAAATGACCGGGAAGAGGCATCGAGGGTGAGTTCCTTTACTTTTTATGCGGCGGCTCTGACCGCATTGTGCTGGGGCGTAATTGTCCTGGTGTTCATGGACCGGATCCTGCATCTTCTGGGAGCCAGTGCGAACACCTTTCCGTACGCAAGGCAATACGCTCTGTGCGTGGTCGTCGCAGGCGCGGTCCCGACGATCCTGCAGCTGACATGCGCGCAGCTTCTCCGGGCGGCGGGCTTCTCCGGACAGGCCGGTTTCGGCGTATCCATGGGCGGGATCCTGAACGTGATCCTGGACCCGCTGTTCATGTTTGTACTTCTCCCGAAAGGAAATGAGATTCTGGGAGCCGGGATCGCGACGCTTCTTTCCAACGTCGCGACGCTGGTCTATTTCCTGATCGTGATACACAGTGTCCGGCGGAAAACGGTACTCTCCCTGTCGCCGGGGAGGGGGCTGCCGCAGAAGGGACATATCCGTGAATTATTTGTGGGAGGTCTTCCGGGAGGTACATCCAATCTCCTGTTTGACCTGTCCCAGATCATGATCAATAAGCTGATGTCCGGATACGGCGATATCCCGCTGGCCGCGATCGGGATCATCCTGAAAGCGGAGCGGATCCCGCTGAATACAGGCGTCGGAATCTGTCAGGGGATTATTCCGATCATTGCATATAACTACGCGGCCAGAAATAAGAAGAGGATGCTGGATACCATCTGGTTCTCGAGACTCTGCGGACTGGCGGTCGCTGCCGTCAGCATCGCATTGTACGAACTGTTTGCCGTGCAGATCATGCAGATGTTCATCGCAGATCCGGAGACGGTACGGATCGGAGCGGGATTCCTGCGGGCAAGATGTCTGGCGACCCCGTTCATGTTCATGGCGTTTCACCTGGTTTTCTCTTTCACTGCGATGGGAGAGGGGAAGGTTGCACTGTTCCTGGCTGTGGTCCGCCAGCTGGTGCTGTACATACCGCTGCTGTTCCTGATGGGAAGGCTGTTTGGGATGTATGGCCTTGTCTGGGCGCAGCTTACCGGAGATGTCATCACGGATATCGTTTCGTATGCGTGTTTCCGGTATAAAATGAAACAGTTTGATTCAGCATGATATACATGCATTTGTGACTTCATGAAATAACGGATTCTGCCCGGTCCGGGCAGGAGGATTTTTGGCAGAATCGTTCATTGAACAGCGGATAGAGAACTGCATATAATGTCTGCAGGGAGAGACTCACCACAAGTGGGTCTCTCTTTATTTGCGATAAGCCGGAGGAACAGCATGCAGACATACGAAACATTTGACCGGCGGTACCGGATCGTGCAGGAACTCGGATCGGGGAGTGAAGGACAGGTTTTCCTCGCGCTGTATGTTCCGACCGAAGAATTCCGTGCAGTGAAAAAGATCCGGACAGGAGGCGGCTTTGCCTGCCGGGAACTGGAGATGATGAAGCAGCTTCACAATGAGCATCTGCCCCGCGTCATCGATGTGATAACGAACGGCGCCTGCACATACCTGGTAATGGAACATGTCCGGGGATCCGGCATGGACCGCATCCTTAGCGGAGGGAGATGCCTGACGGCGGACCAGGCGGAAGAAGCGGCGCTTCAGATCACGGATGCGCTCTGTTATCTGGAGAGCAGGGACCCGCCGGTGTGTCATCTGGACATCAAGCCGTCCAACCTCATCCGGAGACCGGACGGCTGCATCATGTTGGTGGATTTCGGGGCGGCGTGGAAGGAGCAGCTGGACAGACCGGGTATGGGAACGGACGGGTATGCCGCTCCCGAGCAGTACATCGCCGGCAGGATGCCGGATACACGGGCTGATATCTATGGGCTTGGGGCAGTGCTCTACCGGATGATGGCAGGGAAAACCTGGTCACCTGTCCTCAGGGGAAGCCGTATTCCGAACTGCCCGGAGGAGTTCGGGAACCTTATCGCAAAGTGCCTGCAGACAGACCCGGAAGACCGGTTCCGGAGCGCGGAAGAACTGCGCATGGAACTGGTCAGGCTCCGGAAAATGAAAAAAAGGAAAGAACGGAGGATCCGTATCCTCGGAGCGCTGGCGGTCGCGCTTCCTGCCGCGGCGTTCGGTACCTGTGTGCTTCCGGCATCCATAGACCTGTCCGGAGATCCGGAATGGAACTATGAGTCGCTGCTGAAGGAAGCGGAGATCTCAGGAGAATCAGAGAGCAGGCAGTATTACAGGAAGGCGGTCTTCATGAATCCGGCGCGTTCCGACGCGTATCTGAAATACCTGGAAGACGCCGGTTCGGATGGGATTCTGTCGGCTGAGGAAGATATCTTCCTGCGTGAACTGCTTCACTCGATCGAGCTGGGTATGGATGAGACCTGTGAGGATGCATTGAGAAAAGACCCGGACGCGTATGGGGAGACTGCACTCAGGATCGGCCTTCTGTACTGGTACTGCTCGCAGGAAACCGACAGCAGGCGCATCGCTTCCGGATGGTTCAGCCGGGCGGTAGAAGCCGGAACAGACACGGGAACTGCGGAGTGCGGAGACTGGCTGGAGACTGCCCGGCTGTATGAAAAACTTGCGTCCTTCACAGGGACGGAAGCGGCGGAAAGGAAAGACGGACAGGAAGCAGAGGCGGCGTTACGGTACTGGGAGATCCTGGGAGAACTGACGGAGCAGACAGACCGGTTCGGCTCTCCGTTCATGGAGCTTGATTTCTGCAGCGACGCGCTGACAAGGATTTCATTTCTCTGCAGAGATCTGGAACTGGCCGGGGCGGGACCAGGAGAGCAGACAGAGATGATCAGGAAACTGATCCAGAAGACGCGTGAGATCCGGGGAACGCCGGAGGAGGAGAAAACGCTCCGGATACGGCGGGCGCGGGCAGAAGAAGCGGCCCTGTTCGCCCTGACGGCGGTGGACGACCTGGAAAGAGCGGAGTCAGTCCGGAAAAAGAAATAACCGGGGAGGAGACAGAATATGATGAACAGGGGAAGAAATGACGGCAGCAGGACTCCGGCACAGACAGGAATCCGTACCCTTCTGCTGATTCTGGCTTTACTGCAGGTGATTGCTGCGGTTTCTTTCAGGACAGCCGTACAGGCAGCAGACACGGAAGCGGAGATCCAGCATGCGGCACCGGAGGAAACGGTCCGGGGTGATCAGGGAAAAACCACACAGGAGAAAACTGTCCGGGAAGAGCATGGAGAAACGACGGAAGAGAAGACAGTCCGCGGGGAGCAGGACAAGACAGCTCAGCAGGAAACGGCGCAGGATGGAACACAGCAGGAGGAAACGCAGCAGGAAGAAACAGAGGCTGAACCGGATGGGTACTATACCGTAGTGTTAAAAGACATCCGTCCGGATCTCCCGGAGGGCGGTCGTGTCTATGATGGGACCGATGAGATCAGGCTCGTGTATGAAACGGAGATCCGCCGGGAAAGGACGGAAAACGGAAACGGTGAGACGGAAGAGGAAGATATACCGGACTATACGGTCAGATGTGAGGCACATCTGGATGGCTGCGATGCGGGGGAGAGGAAGGTCATCTATTCGCTTTCCATCGATACACTCTGGCCGGATCACATCAGACTCAGCGGAGAACAGGAATATCCGGAGATCAGGGTTGAAGTACGGAAGGCTGTGCTGAGCGTGAAGATTGCAGACGGGATGAAGGCATATATGGATCCTGCAGAACCAGAATACATTGAATTCGATTCACTGCCTGAAGTGACCGTTTCAGGGTTTGTTAAGGACGCGGAAGGAAAGGAAATGATTCCGGCAGACTTTGAAGCGCCTGAGATCGATGTGGACACTTCCGTACTGAAACAGAGCAGCCCGATGTATGAATATGAGGACACGGAAGAAGGAACTGCAGAAGAAGTCAGAAGCGCGAAAAGAACAGTATGCCGTTACAGAAACGCCCTGATCATGAAGCGGAAGCCGGACGGGCTGCTCAGCGGAGATCCGACGGCGAACTATGAATTCTGCTGCGATCCGGAAGATGACCGCTATTCGCCGGGATCCGTGACAGTTACAAGGCGCGGGATACAGTACGGCGACGATTATTCAGTGGAAGGGGAGGACGGATCGTTTCTGATCACGGGAGAGGATTCCGTTATTGTCCGGGCGGGAAGCAGGCTGTATGCGGATCCGGTGAAGGGATCCGGATATAACAGCGGGGCGGTCTCGGGCGAGCTGACCGGCGAAGGGGTTTATACATTCCGGCTGCAGAAGAAGGACCACGCAGGACGGGTGATCGCTGATTCCATGGAGACAGACGTCCGGTATACGGCGGATGCCTCTGCGCCGGCAGCGGCATTTACCGTTCCGGGAACTTCCGGGGAAGGGGATATCCTGTATTCTGTCTCTTCCGCTGATGCTGCGGTCACTGTATCAGGAGACGACCTGAGCGGTATCCGCAGCGTGCGCTGCAGGATCCTGAAGACGGGGCTTGCTGCAGAGAACCTTCAGGCCGGGGCAGGCGATCCCGCGGGAGGAATGACGGCAGGACCATGGCGGGAAACCGGACAGTCCGGAAATAGTACGCTGACAGAGGAAGGGATATACCGGATCGAGTGCGAAGTGACGGATGGAGTCGGCAACCGCAGCC
>CADCOU010000351.1 GCA_902803155.1 uncultured Lachnospiraceae bacterium
CAGGATATCCTCCACGGATGCATCTGATCTCTGCATCATCTCATAGATGGTCATGAACGCCCCGGTCCGCCCGGATCCCGCCTGGCAATGAAAATGGAGCCAGGCGTCTTCTCCGAGGTTCTCCGTATCCGATGCGAAAACAATAAAGGAATCGATAACGTCGCTGGGCGGCCAGCAGTGATCGGGGCAGGCCAGACGAAGGTAATGCATGCCCTCATCCTCCGTCAGCGCACGCTCGGTGTCCCATTTCTCCACCGGATACTCATAACCTTCCACAGGTTCATCATCCTCTGTCGTGTATGCCGTGACAGTCGTGCCAACCAGACCGGAGAGCGCTTCTTCCTCTGCCTCTACTTCTTCCACGGTTTTCCCGAGATTGGCCCCGTTGTCTTCACTGCACCAGGAAACGGCGATGCCGTTGATGAGGCCGTGGGTCTCCAGCCGGCAGTCAACGATCCAGACGTTGTCCGACTGTTCCCTCAGCTTTTCAGCGAGATCACGGAACTGGTCTTCGGAAAACTGCGCGCTTCCGGACATGCCCTCTTCCTCCAGAAAACGCACATTTTCAAGGTCTCCCTTCCAGGCCTCCGGATCATCCCTGTCTATACGGATAAATACACCGTTCTCCACCTCAGTGGAAATTTCCGTCTCTGCGAAAGCATTCACAGGGAGCAGCAGCATCAGAATGAATAAAGCACTTCGCATGATTTTCCGCATCTCAGATACCTCACTTCTTCCTGGCATTCTGTCGATATTCCTACTCAATATTGTGGTAAATGACCCCTCTCCTGTCAAGACTCACAGTCCAAAGATATCCCGACTCAATAGCCGAAACTGCCCTGTTCCAATGGACATAAAATAAAAAAAGCAAAATTGCCTATTGACATAGTAGGTTAATTGTATTATAGTAACGACAAGTTTTGAGAGAAAGGAGGCGTAAATGATGTTCCGGACCAGTGACAGATTCTATGGTGTCATGTGTTGTCGAATGCTTAACTCCCGGGCAGATGATAAGACCGGGGCGTTCGACTGTATTATTTACGCCCCAGTCTGATGCGATATCAGACACGCACAGATATGCCGTTTGCCCGGGAGCCTGAAGCCAGTTCCCGGGCATTTTTATAGCCGGGGCGTATCCGAAAAACAGATTACTTTTAAAGGGAGATAATGATCATGAGTAATTACAGATTCGAAACACTGCAGCTTCACGTAGGTCAGGAACAGGCAGATCCGGCAACCGATTCCCGTGCCGTTCCGATCTATCAGACCACTTCCTATGTATTCCATAACAGCAGACATGCTGCCGACCGGTTCGGCCTTGCCGATGCGGGCAACATCTACGGAAGGTTGACCAATTCCACACAGGACGTTCTGGAAAAGCGGCTCGCCGCACTTGAAGGCGGGAGCGCCGCCCTCGCGCTCTCTTCCGGAGCCGCGGCCATCACATATACGATCGAAGCGCTTGCCGCAAACGGCGGACACATCGTAGCGCAGAAGACCATCTACGGCGGAAGCTACAACCTGCTCGCCCATACGCTCCCGCAGTACGGGATCGAAACCACCTTTGTGAATGCCCACGACCTCAAGGAAGTCGAGGCAGCGATCAAAGACAATACCAGGGCCATCTACCTGGAAACCCTGGGGAATCCGAACAGCGACATCCCCGACATTGACGCCATCAGTGAGATCGCACACAGGCACGGACTGCCGGTCGTTGTGGACAACACCTTCGGAACTCCGTATCTGATCCGTCCCATCGAGCACGGCGCGGACATCGTCGTACACTCCGCGACAAAGTTCATAGGCGGGCACGGAACCACACTCGGCGGGATCATCGTGGAATCCGGCAAGTTCGACTGGAGCGCCAGCGGAAAGTATCCGAACATCGCCGCTCCCAATCCGAGCTATCACGGCGTATCCTTCTATGAGGCCGTCGGTCCTGCGGCGTTCGTGACCTACATCCGTGCGATCCTGCTCCGCGATACCGGCGCCTGTATCTCCCCGTTCAATGCGTTTCTGCTCCTGCAGGGAGTAGAGACACTCTCCCTCCGTCTTGAACGGCATGTCGAGAATACAAAGAAGGTCGTGGAGTATCTCGCCAGGCATCCGAAGGTCGAGAAGGTCAATCACCCCTCCCTTCCGGATCATCCGGACCATGTACTTTATGAAAGATACTTCCCGAACGGCGGCGGATCGATCTTCACCTTTGACATCAAGGGCTGTCAGGAGGACGCGTGGAGATTCATCGACAGCCTGAAGATCTTCTCTCTTCTGGCAAATGTCGCGGATGTTAAGAGTCTTGTGATCCATCCGGCATCTACCACACATTCCCAGCTCACCGAGGCGGAGCTCCTGGAGCAGGGAATCCGTCCGAACACGATCCGCCTCTCCATCGGAACCGAGCATATCGACGACATCATCGAAGATCTGGAAAATGGTTTTGCGTCTTTATAAAAAATCTATTATCATAAGAATCAATTATCAGAAAGGAAGGCAACATCATGTCGAACATCTATAAGGGAACACTGGGACTGATCGGTAATACCCCTCTCGTAGAGGTTGTAAATCTGGAAAAGGAACTGGGACTTGAAGCTACGGTCCTCGCAAAGCTGGAATACTTCAACCCGGCCGGAAGCGTGAAGGACCGCATCGC
>CADCOU010000352.1 GCA_902803155.1 uncultured Lachnospiraceae bacterium
ATCAACCGGGACTTTTTCGATTTTACACACGAGTATCCGTTTGACGAAATCATTACAGAATTTCCGAAGGAAGAAGCTGCAGGAGAGCATGCGAAAGAATTCGCGGTCCGCTTTCTGGACAAGGCAGCCACGCTTCTCAAAGAGGAAGCAGTCCTGGTCATCCTGACGGATGCCCCGCAGGTTCTGATTGATGCGACCGGCGAGGCTGCAGGTTTCATTCCTGAAAAAACATTTCTGCTGAACGAGCGGGCTGGCACGACTCTGTGCATCGTGCGGTTCCGGAGATAAGGAGAAGATCATGCTGAAGATTGAACATTTAACAAAATCATACGGTGAGAAAAAAGCAGTGGACGACCTGTCCCTGCACATCCGCCCGGGAGAGATCTATGGGTTTATCGGTCATAACGGTGCGGGAAAGACCACTACTCTGAAGAGCGTGGCCGGGATCCTGAAGTTTGATGAAGGCGTCATTACCATTAACGGGACTTCCGTACAGGATGAGCCTGTAAAGTGTAAGAGAGAGCTTGCCTATATACCGGACAATCCGGATCTGTACGAGTTTATGAGCGGCATAAAGTATCTGAATTTTGTCGGGGATGTATTTGCCGTTCCCGCCGGGGAGAGGCAGGAGGCAATCCGCAGATACGCGGATCTGTTTGAACTGACGGATGATCTGGCCCAGCCTGTCTCTGCTTATTCACACGGCATGAAGCAGAAGCTGGCACTGATCTCGGCATGGCTCCACTCCCCGAAACTGATCGTGATGGATGAGCCATTTGTCGGACTGGATCCGAAGGCTTCCCACCTCCTGAAGGAGATGATGCGGGAGCACTGCGACAGGGGCGGTGCCATATTCTTCTCCACACATGTGCTGGAGGTTGCGGAGAAGCTCTGCGACAAGGTCGCGATCATCAAACAGGGAAAACTGATCAAAGCCGGAACGATGGAAGAAGTCAGGGGCGATGAGAGCCTGGAGGAGGTCTTCCTGGAACTGGAGGCAGAATAAATGCTGAAGATACTTGTAAAAAAGCAGCTTGCGGAGGTCTTTAAGAGCTACTTTTACGATGCGAAGAAAAACAGGATGCGTCCCAGATGGGCGATCGCTCTATGGTTTATTTTCTTCGTCCTCATCATGGTCGGTCTCCTCGGAGGCATATTTACCGGACTCTCGCTCTCGTTATGCAGCGGACTTTCGCAGGTGGGGATGGGATGGCTGTATTTCCTGCTGATGGGAGGCATCGCCATACTTCTCGGTGCGTTCGGAAGTGTGTTCAACACATATGCAGGCCTCTATCTGGCCAAAGATAATGACCTTCTCCTGTCCATGCCGATCCCGGTCCGGACGATCATTACTGCGCGGCTGGTAAATGTCTGGCTGATGGGTGCCATGTATTCGGCCGTCGTCCTGCTTCCGGCTCTGATCGTATACTGGATCCAGGTAAGCGTGGGCGCCGCAGAGGTGATCTGCGGGATCATACTGCTTGTGATCGTGACTGTCATCGTGCTGCTTCTTTCCTGCCTGCTGGGATGGGTAGTCGCCAGGATCAGCCTGAAACTGAAAAACAGAAGTTTTGTTACCGTGCTGGCGTCCCTTGTGTTCATCGGAGCTTATTATTTCTTTTACTTTAAAGCCAATGGCTTTATAAGGAATCTGCTCATGAACGCAGAAACCTATGGGAAAAGGATCAAAGGCGCTGCATACGGACTCTATCTGTTCGGACGGATCGGGGAGGGCAGCTGGGCGGCTGCAGCAGTCTTCTCCGCAGTCACAGCGATCCTCTTTGTAATGGTCTGGACTGTTCTTACCCGGAGTTTCCTGAGCATAGCCACTTCCTCCGGAAGCAGTGCGAAGGTGCGGTACAGGGAAAAGGCAGTCAGGGAAAAGACGATATTCGGCGCCCTGCTCGCCAAGGAATTCGGACGGTTTACATCCAGTGCAAACTATATGCTGAACTGCGGTCTCGGCATCCTGCTGATCCCGGCCTGCGGTGTGCTTCTGCTGATCAAAGGACGTGAAGCCTGTGAACTGCTTGGTACAGTTCTTGCAGGCAGACCGGATAGCACTGCGGTCATTATCTGTGCCTCGCTCTGCCTGCTTTCTTCCATGAATGATATGACTGCCCCCTCTGTTTCACTTGAGGGAAAGAGCATCTGGATCCCGCAGTCGCTGCCGGTCGAACCGAAGACGGTACTGCGTGCCAAGGCGGCGGTGCAGCTGATCCTGACGGGAATCCCCATGCTGTTTGCCGCAGTCTGTGCCGCGATCGTCATTCCGTCATCCGCTGCGATAAAGGTCATGATTTGTGTCATACCTCTGATGTATACGGTGTTCTCGGCTGCTGCCTGCATAGCGGTCGGTATCAGAATGCCGCTGCTCAGCTGGACAAATGAGATTGCGCCGATCAAGCAGAGCGGTGCTGTCACGATCGCCCTGTTCGGAAGCTGGGGCGTCAGCGCTGCCCTGGCAGGTCTGTATCTGCTCATCGGATACCGGATCGGGGCGGTGCCTTATCTGGTCTGCTGGACCATTGTGCTTGCGATTTTCTCGCTGCTCCTGTTCAGGTGGACGGATACAAAAGGAGCAGAGACTTTCGCTCAGCTGTGACGATACCTCATTTTCCACAGCTGTCTCTGCCGTGGAAGGCTTCCCCGCAGATAGACAATACCGGGGGAATCAAGTAACATTAATGCGGTCCTTCGCAGTAGTAACGAACAGGCCGAAAGGGGGTACCTGTGGAAGAGAGAGAACAGCGCAGGGGGAAAAGCGCATCCCTGTCCGGATCCTTCAATCCTCTGCATTTTGATCATATTGCTGC
>CADCOU010000353.1 GCA_902803155.1 uncultured Lachnospiraceae bacterium
CAGTGGCGACAGATTTTTCTAAAGGCAGATCTGATGCAGAACTCGGCGAATTGGTTGGTGAAGGAAAGGACAATATCCGTCGCTATATCCGTCTCACCTACCTTCTTCCGGAAATCCTTCAGATGGTAGATGACGGCAAGATCGCGCTGCGTCCTGCGGTAGAGCTTTCGTATCTGAACGACATCGAGCAGCAGGATCTGGTGGAGGCGATGGGCCTTGCTATGGCCACACCGTCACATGCTCAGGCGATCAAGATGCGAAACTTCTCCAGAGAAGGCAAGCTCACTCCGGAAGTCATCGAATCCATCATGTATGAGGAAAAACCGAACCAGAAGGAAAAGATCAACATCCGCTACGAGGACGCCAGGCGGTATATCCCGTCCAGTGTGCCCTATGACAAAACCGGTGAGTTTATCATGAAGGCGCTTGAGTACTATCATCGCCACCTGGAACGTCAGAGGGACGACGCAAGGTAAACGCAAGGCTGCACCAGGGAAAAGTCTGTCCTGACATGGG
This sequence comes from uncultured Lachnospiraceae bacterium, assembly GCA_902803155.1. Classification (GTDB taxonomy): domain Bacteria; phylum Bacillota; class Clostridia; order Lachnospirales; family Lachnospiraceae; genus Porcincola. Next base: position 517 of record CADCOU010000353.1, read on the forward strand.
AGCGGCCTCGCCGGTTTCCCTCTCACACTCTCCCTTAATTAATCAACTCTCTGTAACTACCTGAAAGAAAAGAGTTTATACAGTTGCTTCCTCAGTCAGTAATTCATACACTGACGTGAAAGGAGGTCCTCGCCATGAAAAGAATATGGATCGTCATAATGCTGCTGGTCCTTCTCGTGCTAAGCGGATGCGGAAGCAGAGCCGATATTCCCTTTTCAGACAGTAAGGCTCCTCCGGATATGGCAGCAGCGTCAGAGCAGAAGGACTATGCTGCCTTTTCGGAAGTCTTTTATCAGGAAGCAATCAGGGAGAATGACAAAGTGCCGGATACCGGGAAACCGGAAGTGAAGCCTGTTGAACCGGATGATGCTTCGGACAGCAAAAAGCCGGAGCCGGAGGATGAAAGGCCCGGAGCCGTAGCTGATTCTTCTTCTCAGGTTGTAAATGATCCTGCGGAAGAGGCGGTTTCTGAGGAAAATGGTCACGGATCGGATCCTGCCGAACAGGAACCGGCCATCGAATCAGAACCAGTGTCTGAATCCGAATCGGAATCGGAAGATGGAACCACACAGCCTATGGATCTCCCGCCGGAAGAACCGGAGGAAGAATCGGATCCTGTGTCTGAAGCAGAAGCTGAAGAGGAATCAGAGTCTCAGCCGATAACAGAGACGGAACCGGTCTTTGACATCGAATACTGGATTGGATATGCCAGGAACACGGCAGCCGGACTCGGCCTGGAGTTTGATTCTTCTGCCGTGGACTGCTGGGACAATCCGATAACGGCAAACCCGGACTGTATCTACCTGGAACGGGATATCACTGCCAGACTGAGCCGGTACGCCGGGGATGAAGATATCACGGCAGTCTGGATCTGGTATGAGAGCGTTGGCACAAACATGTATCTGATCTATATCGGATACGCTTAAAACAGAATACGAACTTGGAAGAGAGCACCGCATGAAACGGTGCTTTTTTCATGCCTTGAAGGAGGTAAATGCATGAAGAAAATCTTTAATAAAGGCATGTCGGGGCTGCTTGCATTCCTGATGTGCTTCACGGCGATCATCGGTGCCGGAGTGACACCGGCCTTCGCCGCGTCGGAGACCTGTACGACCTATTCGATCGGCTTTCCGCGAGACGGTGACGCGAATCAGGTCTATTCCAATGAGGCTTGGGGCCATCCGGCGCTGAAATATATGAACGGCTGGTGGGCCAATGATTCCGATGTGATGACCATTCACTGTATGAACGGTTATGACGGACAGGTCGTCTACTGCATCGAGCCCGCCATTCACAGAGAGATGGGTGAAACCATGCCCGGCTTCGGTGAGGATTTCTGGGATAACTATCCGAGTAATCTGAACAACACCATCCAGCCGGATGACATTAAGCTGCTGCTCGGCAGAATCATGCAGTACGGCTATCATGGGAATCTTTCCACGTCCTGGCGTTCTCAGAACGCAGCTGACGCGGACAAGATGGCCCACGTTTACGCAACTCAGATCCTCGTCTGGGAAACGATCGTCGGTGAAAGAGACGCTGACTTTAACCATGTCAGCACCGGCGGATATGATCCTGTTAAGGCCGTACTCAGATCCGGTCATCCTCTCTACAGCCAGACCTGCGCCTATTATGACAGCATCGTCTCCAGTGTGCAGAGTCATACCCGCATTCCGAGCTTCATGAAAAAGAGCTCCGGAAGCGCCCAGGAGATCGAGCTTGAGTGGAACGGCACCGAATATACCGCCACACTCACAGATACCAATAATGTCCTCTCAAACTTCACTTTCACTTCCAACGTGACCGGAATGAACTTCAGTGTAAGCGGAAACAAGCTGACCATCACTACGGCAGCGGCCCCGGCTGATACTGTGACTATTACGGCCACCAAGAGCCAGACCCGTTCCGGCGTCATCACATGGAGTGACGGAAAGCATCAGGGCGGACACCAGGACACCGTAACCTATTCTGCTTCTGTAAGCGACCCCGTGAAAGCCTTCCTGAAGGTCAGGGTGAGTTATGGCTCTGCCAAAATCATCAAGACATCGGAAGACGGCGTCGTCGCAGGTCTCACCTTTACTGTTGTTGGCGAGGGTGTAAACCAGACCGTAACGACTGACGCCAACGGAGAAATCCTCGTTGAGAACCTCATGCCGGGCACTTATACCGTGACTGAACAGGGCTATGACAGATATGAACCGCAGGAGACGCGCCGGGTTACCGTTGTAAGCGGTCAGACTTCCACTGTGTCTTTCAACAATGTTCTTAAGCGGGGCAACCTCAAAGTCACCAAGACCTCGGAAGACGGCCTCACAGAGGGCGTAAAGTTCCATCTTTACGGCACATCCCTCAGCGGTCTTGCAGTTAATGAATACGCTGTTACCGATGCAAGCGGCGTCGCTGTTTTCGAGGATGTTCTGATCGGAACCGGATATACGTTGGAGGAGGTCGATACGGCTATCCGTTACGTGATCCCGGAGGATCAGACAGCTGCAGTTGAGTGGAACAGCGTGACCGAGAAAAGTGTCAGCAATAAGCTGAAAAAGTTCTGTGTGACCGTCATCAAGTCCGACGCGGAAGCCGGAGCAGCTCAGGGAGATGCTTCTCTGGCAGGAGCCGCCTACGGGATCTACAAGGACGGACAGCTCATGGACACTTATTACACGGATGAGAACGGTCAGTTCACTAGCTCATACTATGTGTACGGAGACGACTGGACTATCCGTGAGATCACTCCCTCCGAAGGATATCTGCTGGATGAGACCGCGTATCCTGTCGGCGCGGATGCAGGAAACTACACGATAGAGTTCAACCAGGCTCCGGCCGTCAATGTAACGGAACGTGTGGTCAAGGGTAATGTCGCGATCATCAAGCACACGGACAACGGTGAGACCCAGATCGAAACGCCGGAGGAAGGCGCTGTATTCCAGATCTGGCTGAAGGCGGCTGGCAGCTTTGAAGCAGCCAAAGAGTCTGAGAGAGACGTCCTGACATGCGACGAAAACGGCTTTGCTGAGAGCCAGGATCTTCCTTACGGCGTCTATACCGTTCATCAGGTGTCCGGCTGGGAAGGCCGCGAGCTGATGAGCGATTTCGACGTGTTCATTGCGCAGAACGGACAGACCTATCGTTATCTCATCAATAACGCAAATTTTGAATCGTATATCAAAGTCGTCAAGGTCGATGCAGAGACCGGAAACACCATTCCCTATGCGGGAGCAGGTTTCCAGATTTTCCGTCCCGACAGATCTCAGGTGGTCATGACCTTCACGTATCCTTCCGTTACAACAGTCGATACCTTCTACACCAATGAGGAAGGCATGCTGATCACGCCCGAAAAGCTGGAGTACGGAACAGACTACAGCCTTGTCGAAGTCTCCGCGCCTTACGGATACGTGCTGAGCAACGAGGCAGTTTCTTTCGATGTAACAGCGGACAATTCCAGTGAGGAAAATGCGGTCATCGTTATCGAGGTTCGTTTCTCCAACATGCCGCAGAAAGGTGTGATCCGGGTATCCAAGTCCGGCGAAGTGTTTGCCTCCGCGTATGAAAGCGGCGGGATCTGGCAGCCTGTCTATGAGGTTCAGGGTCTTCCCGGTGCGGTCTATGAGATCGTTGCCGCTGAGGATATCTATACTCCCGACGGGACGCTGCGCTGCAGCGCCGGAGAGATCGTTGATACCGTCATTACCGGTGAAGACGGAGTTGCGGAAAGCGGGCTGCTTTATCTCGGCAAATACGAAGTCCGTGAAACAGAAGCGCCCTACGGCATGGTCATCAATGACGCGGTCTACTCTGCGGAACTGGTCTATGCCGGACAGGAGATCGAAATCACCGATACGGCCGTCAGCTTCATGAACGAGCGTCAGAAGGTCGAGATCTCTCTTTCCAAAGTCCTTGAACAGAACAAGCTGTTCGGGATCGGCATGAACGACGAGTTTTCGGCCGTTACCTTCGGGTTCTACGCGGCTGAAGACATTACGGCCGCAGACGGTTCTGTGATTCCCGCAGACGGACTGATCGAGCTTATGTC
>CADCOU010000354.1 GCA_902803155.1 uncultured Lachnospiraceae bacterium
AAGGAGGGATAGAAACATGGCTGGTAAATTAAAAATCACTCTTGTGAAGTCCCCGATCGCTGCGATTCCGAAGCAGAGGGCTACTGTGGAAGCTTTAGGTCTTCGCAAGCTCAACAAGACCGTAGAGATGCCGGATAACGGCGCAGTCAGAGGTATGATTGCCCGCATTTCCCATCTCGTCAAAGTGGAAGAGATCTAAGGGAGGTGTCACAATGGATTTAGCAAATCTGAGTCCGGCTGAGGGCTCCGTCAGCAGCAGTAACTTCAGAAGAGGCCGTGGACATGGTTCAGGCAACGGCAAGACTGCCGGCAAGGGCCATAAAGGACAGAAGGCAAGATCCGGACAGCCGCGTATCGGTTTCGAAGGCGGCCAGATGCCTCTGTACAGAAGACTTCCGAAGAGAGGCTTCAAAAATGTGGGAAGAGCACAGATCGAGACGATCAGCCTCTCCGCACTCGAGGCTTTCGAGGACGGCGCAGATGTTACCGTCGAAGCGCTTCTGGAGAAAGGCATCATCCGTGATGCAAAGGATGGCGTAAAAGTCCTTGGAAACGGTGAGCTTACAAAGAAACTCAATGTAGCGGTAAATGCATACAGCGCAAGCGCAAAGGCTAAGATTGAAGAATTAGGCGGAAAAGCAGAGGTGATCTGATGTTTAAAACGATACGCGATATGTTTCGGATAAAGGACATCAGGAAAAAGCTGTTTTTCACATTCCTAATGCTGATCGTTATCCGTTTCGGCTGCCAGCTTCCGGTTCCGGGAGTAAACAGATCTTATTTTCAGAACTGGTTCAATCAGCAGAATAACGGAGCGTTCAGTTTCTTCAGCGCTTTCACGGGTGGTTCCTTTGAACGAATGTCAGTGTTCGCACTGAACATTACGCCGTACATCACATCCTCCATTATCATGGAGCTTCTCTCCATTGCGATCCCCGCACTGGAAGAGATGCATCGTGACGGTGAGGACGGAAGAAAGAAGATCTCGACCATTACCAGATATCTGACCGTCGGCCTGTCTCTCTTCGAGAGTACTGCTATGGCGATCGGATTCGGCCGCAGTGGTCTGATCAAAAACTTTAATTTCTTTAGTGCCATAACAGTTATTTTTGCCCTGACAGCCGGTTCCGCAATGGTCATGTGGATCGGTGAGAGGATCAATGAGAACGGTATCGGAAATGGTATTTCCATCGTCCTTCTCTTCAACATCCTTTCCCGTCTTCCGCAGGATCTGGCTGCTCTGTTCACTCAGTTTGTGACGGGCAAGAGCGTGGCAAAGGCCGGTATGGCAGTGGTCATTATCATCGCAGTTATTCTGCTGACGGTAGTGCTAACCATTCTTCTTACCGCAGCCGTGAGACGCATTCCGGTTCAGTACGCAAAGAAAATGCAGGGCCGCAGGATGGTGGCAGGTCAGTCCTCCAACATTCCGCTGAAGGTGAATACCGCAGGCGTTATCCCGGTCATCTTCGCATCCTCACTGATGTCGATCCCGTCGATCGTACTGAGCTTTACCGGAAAGTCAGCCAGAGGCATCTGGGCAAATATCTTCGGTATCCTGAACCAGAATAACTGGTTCAACATTAACCGCCCGATCTATTCGATCGGCCTGGTACTGTATATTGCACTGTGCATCTTCTTCGCGTACTTCTACACTTCGATCACCTTCAATCCGATCGAGGTAGCGGATAACCTGAAGAAGCAGGGCGGTTTTATCCCGGGCATCCGTCCCGGCAGACCGACCAGCGACTATCTGCAGAAGATCCTGAATTATATCATTTTCATCGGTGCCGTTGGCCTGATGATCGTAGTGATCATTCCGATCTTCTTCAATGGTGTGTTCAATGCAAACGTATCCTTTGGCGGAACATCTCTGATCATTATCGTCGGTGTCATTCTTGAGACCATCGAGCAGATCGAATCACAGATGCTGGTCCGCAACTACAAGGGATTCCTCAGTGAGTGATCATACGATGAAAACTCGCGATCGGAAAATCAAAAAATAAAAACAGGGAGTGTGCCTTCGCCGGTCAGACGGAGACACACTTCGTTGTGCGTTTAACAGTGTGTTTTACAGGAGAACAGGTATGAAGATTATTATGTTAGGAGCCCCGGGAGCCGGAAAGGGAACCCAGGCAAGGATGATCTCGGAAAAATACGGTATCCCGCAGATTTCGACCGGAGATATCTTCCGTGCGAACATCCGCAATGAGACTGAACTCGGAAAAAAGGCAAAGTCCTACATGGATCAGGGACTTCTTGTCCCGGATGAGCTGACGCTGGATCTGGTCGTGGACAGACTTGCACAGGATGACTGCGCAGGCGGATATATCCTGGACGGTTTCCCGCGTACGATTCCGCAGGCGGAAGCGCTTACCGGTGCACTGAAAGAACAGAATACGAAGATCGATTTCGCGATCGACGTGGAAGTTCCGGATGACAATATCGTTCAGAGAATGAGCGGAAGAAGAGCATGTCCGAAATGCGGTGCGACTTACCATATCCGTTACAATCCGCCTCAGCAGGATGGCATCTGTGATGGATGCGGAGCTGAGCTGATTCAGAGAGAAGACGACAAGGCGGAAACCGTCCAGAAGAGACTGACCGTATACCACAGCCAGACCCAGCCTCTGATCGAGTACTACAAGGAGCAGGGTTGCATGCATTCTGTTGACGGTACCAGAACCATGGAAGAGGTGTTCGGGGATATCTGCGCGTTACTTGGCTGAATAGACATCTAGCTTACGGGAAGGCATATTATGGCTGTATCTGTAAAGACAAAACGTGAAATAGAGCTGATGCGGGAATCAAACCATCGTCTGGAGAAGGTTTTTGATGCGATGGAGAAAATGATCCGTCCCGGTATATCGACCTGGGAGATCGATCAGGCTGCGAGAAGACTGATCGCAGAACAGGGCGGCATACCGAATTTCCTGGATTACGAGGGATATCCCGCTGCAGTATGCACTTCGGTCAACGAGGAAGTCGTTCACGGTATTCCGAAGAAGGAACGGATCCTTCAGGAGGGAGACATCATCTCGCTGGACTGCGGGCTGATCCTGAACGGATATCACTCCGATGCCGCCAGGACCTATGCGGTCGGGCAGATCAGTGAAGAATCGAGGAAGCTGATCGAGGTAACGCGGGAGAGTTTCTTTGAAGGACTGAAGTACGCCAGGGCGGGGCACCATCTGCATGAGATCTCGAACGCGATCGGTGACTACTGCGAGAGCAGAGGATACGGGGTCGTGAGAGATCTCGTAGGTCATGGAATCGGAAGAGAGATGCACGAGGATCCGCAGATCCCGAATTTCCGGCAGAAGTCGAGAGGACTCAGACTTGTTGCCGGTATGACGCTGGCGATCGAGCCGATGATCGCGGAAGGCACCTGGGAGGTCGACTGGCTGGATGACGGCTGGACCGTTGTCACGAAGGACAGGAAAAGGGCAGCGCATTACGAAAACACGGTGCTGATCACGGACGGAGAGCCGGAGATCCTGTCCAGGACACATGATTGAGAGAGATATGGAAAAACTGGCTAGATCAATGGCGGGACACGATAAAGATCGAGTGTACGTGGTTGTTAAAGAAGATGACAGTTATGTATATCTTGCAGATGGGAAGAGCAGGACGCTGAAGCAGCCGAAAAAAAAGAAACGGAGGCATGTGCAGCTGATCATGCATCTCCCGGATGTGATTTCAGAAACTCTCGGAGCCGCTGCGATCGACAGCGATCTGGTCCACGTTTTAAGACTCTATAACTCAGCAGCCGGCGGCAGACCTGAAGCCGGCCGTTCCCGTACCGCAGAAACAGAAGTGAGGTGAATGTATGTCAAAGTCGGATGTCATTGAAGTAGAAGGAAAAGTTCTTGAGAAGCTGCCGAATGCAATGTTCAAGGTTGAACTTCAGAACAAGCATGTTGTGCTTGCGCACATAAGTGGGAAACTGCGCATGAACTTTATCCGTATCCTTCCCGGAGACAAGGTGACAATTGAACTGTCCCCGTATGATCTTGACAAGGGCAGGATTATCTGGCGCGACAAATAATTTTTGCAGAAATGTTTAAAAATACTTAACAAATGTGTAATATCTGTGCTATACTGTTTTGGAAATGTTTAAAACCAGTTTTTTGGGAGCACTTGATATTATGAGAAGGATATGCAGATTTACGCTGATTCTGGCGACACTGGTTTTCGTGTTTGCTTTTTCAGCGTTTGCGAAGGATTATACAAAAGAAGGAACGTATGTCTGGAAACAGGCAAACGGTCTTTATTATGCTTATGATGCAGCAACCGGGGAACTGATCCGAAATCAGAAAGTCGGGAAATGCTATGTAGATGATAAGGGCACCCGATATCTCAATTGTTTTGTAGAAGGCATCTACTACAATACAAACGGGTTTGCGAGAAGAAAGTTCACCGGCGGATGGGTCAAGAGCGGCGGCCGTTATTACTATTTCAAGAACAGAAAGCTGCTGACCGGATATCGTAAGATCAATAACAAGTATTATTATTTAGACAAGACCGGTGCAAGGCTCTCCGGCATTTATCGTGTGAAAGGCAAGTATCGTTTCTTTAAGAAGAACGGTGTGCAGATAACCAAAAACGGCTGGAAAACGATAAATGGAAAACGATACTATATCAATAAGAACGGCGTTATCAAAGAAGGGTTCTTTACGGTCAATAAGAAAAAGTATTATCAGACTGTTCTGACAGGTATCTATACCGGTCAGCAGGAGATTAACGGGAAACTCTATTATTTCTCTTCAAAAGGCGTGTACAGTGCCTCGATGACTCAAAAGCTCCGGGGCTCAGGCAAAACCGGAAAGTCTTCAGACATCCTGTTCTTTACAAAGTTCGAGTCGGGAAGCGTCGGATATGCGCAGACCGGCGGAGACAGCGGAAAAGCGTGCGGAAAATACCAGTTTGATTACCGTTATTCTCTGGTTCCGTTCCTGAATTACTGTTACAAAGCGAACAAGACGTTTTTCAAGGGATTTAAACCGTTTCTCAATATCTCACCGGGAAGCAGTTCTCTTATAAACAATAAGAAACTGTACGAAGCATGGGCAGAGGTTTACAAAGCGGATTCCAAGTATTTTTCTACCATGCAGGATAATTTTGCACTGGAGCATTATTATAAGCCGGTGGAAGATGCACTCGCAGCCAAGGGGATCAATCTTGCTGTCCGGGCTTATGTGTGCAGAGGAGCTGTTTTCAGTTATTCCATACAGCATGGACAGACTGTTGCGGTTAATGCGGTTATCAAAGCAGGACTGACAGACGCCGTCAGTGACAGGGATTTCCTGAAAAAACTGTATGATTACCGCTGGAAGGACTCCAAAGGCTGGGCAAAGAGAAGCGTGTTTAACTATCGTTATACGCAGGAAAAAGCTCTTGCTCTCAGTACATATGACGGTATTTAACCTGGATTTGTGCTGCCTGAATCCGGAGAATTAATTGTTGACAGGAATTGGTAAACTTGATAATATATCGCTTGTGAGTTGAAAAACTCATTGGAAACGCGGAAGTGGCGGAATTGGCAGACGCGCAGGCTTCAGGTGCCTGTGATCGCAAGGTCGTGAGGGTTCAAGTCCCTTCTTC
>CADCOU010000355.1 GCA_902803155.1 uncultured Lachnospiraceae bacterium
CATTCGGCGCCGCTCCGTGCCAGCCTGCCTGGTTCTCCATGAAGGAAACGCCTTTGCCCTTAACGGTCTCCGCAATAATGACGGTCGGCTTTCCCTTGCACTCTGCAGCCTTTTCGAACGCATCCAGGATCTGCTCATAATCATGTCCGTCAATCCCGATGACATTCCATCCGAATGCGCGCCATTTATCCGCGATCGGCTCGATGTTCATGACGTCTTCCACGTTTCCGTCGATCTGCAGATGGTTGTGGTCCACGATCCCGCACAGGTTGTCCAGCTTGAAATGAGCCGCAGACATTGCTGCCTCCCAGATCTCGCCTTCTTCCTGCTCGCCGTCTCCCATCAGTGCGTATACACGGTTCGGTTTGCCGTCCGCCTTCGCCGCGGCCGCCATTCCGGCTGCAACCGAGAGGCCCTGGCCGAGAGATCCGGAGGACACATCCAGGCCCGGAGTCTTGTGCATGTACGGATGTCCCTGCAGGATGCTTCCGAACTTACGGAGCGTCATCAGCTCACTCTTCGGGAAATATCCAAGGTCTGCAAGCACTACATACAGTCCCGGATTGACATGCCCTTTGGAGAGGACGAAGCGGTCGCGCTCTTCCCATTTCGGGTTCTTCGGATCCTGCTTCATCACATGATTGTAAAGTACATAGAGAATGTCGAGACATGACAGCGATCCGCCCGGATGGCCGGAACCCGCCGCGTTCAGCATCTTCAGAAGATCGGCTCTCAGGAGCGTGCAGTGAGCAGCCGCTTCCTGAACATCTATTTTCTGCGCCATTGTGTTCCTCCGTTTCAAATTATCAGAAGTTTTTTGTGTCTTTTGTCTGCGTGCTGCTCATGAACCGCTCCTCACAGGATGGTCCAAGGTATTCTTTTCTGTTTCCCTGTATTCTTTCAGGATTATCCTCACCTGCGGTTCTGGAAGCTCACGATCTCGATTCCTTCCTGCTGGAACCTCTCCCTGATCTTCTGTACGAAAGCCAGCGCCTTCGGTCCGTCGCCGTGTACGCAGAGGGTGTCTCCGCTGATATCCAGTTCCTTGCCGCTCCTCGCGATAACCTTTCCTTCCTTGACCATACGCACGCAGCGATCGATGGCGATGCTCTCGTCCGTGATCATGGATCCCTCTTCCTTCCTGGGAACCAGGGACAGGTCATCCATGTACGCGCGGTCCGCGAAGATCTCCGCTTTCGCCTGAAGACCGATCTTAACAGCTTCCTCTCCCAGAACGGCGCCTGCGCAGTAGTAAATGATCAGTTCCGGATCGATCTCATAGACTGCCTCGACGATCGCCCTGGAAACTTCACGGTCATACTGGCAGAGATTGCCGAGCGCGCCGTGAGGGGCGACATGCTGCAGCCTCATGCCGGCGCTGGTGACAAACGCGTTCAGCGCGCCGATCTGATACTTCATATAGTTCTTGACCTCAGCCTGGGACAGGACCATCTTGCGCCTTCCGAATCCCATGAGGTCCGGATAGCCGGGATGCGCCCCCACACTGACACCGTTCTCTTTTGCCATCTGAACGGTCTTTGCCATAACCATCGGATCGCCTGCATGGAATCCACATGCTACGTTTGCCGAACTCACGGACCGGATGATCTGGTCATCCCCTCCGATCTTATAGGCTCCGAAGCTTTCGCCCATGTCACTGTTCAGATCTACCTGAAACATGTCCGTATTCCCCTTTCTCGTCTATTCTGAATCATTTCCACTTCTGGATCGTGACCTCATATGCCTTTCCGTTGATGCATATGGTTACATCCTTTGTATATTCAAACTCATGTGCAGCCTCAGCTGCCGGGGCAGCGGCTGCAGCGGGAGCAGATGCCTGGGGCACCTCTTCCCCCTCTTCAGGCAGATGAGCGGGATCCTGCACACGCTTTCTGAGTGATTCCAGCCTGTCCGCTTCTTCCTTAAGAAGGTCCTGAGCCTGTTCAACCGTCACTTCCTTAAACCGGACGCGGTCGCCTGCCTTGCACTGTCCGATCAGCGGGAGATCTGCCGTGATCACGGTCGCGATCTTCGTATATCCGCCTACTGTCGCACGCTCTGCAGTCATTACGATCGGAAGTCCCGTCCCGGGTACCTGGATCGATCCTGTGACTACACCGTCCGAAATGATATTGCTGTCAGTCTTATGCTCTATCTTTGCCCCTTCGAGGCGGTATCCCTGCCTGTCAAAGTCCTGTCCGACTGTATACTCACTGCCGAGGAAGGTCCGGATCCCATCTTCCGTAAACCTGTCTTCCTGAGGCCCCATGATCACACGGAGTGTCCTGGTTCCCGCCGGAATCTGCTCCGGCTCAGTGAAATACGTCTCCAAATGCTGCAGCTCTCCCGCTGCAGGACGGACCTCCAGGACATCATCCTTCTGAAGCTTACGACCGTCCAGCCCGCCAAAGTTCTTCCCGAGCATCGTTGCCCGGCTTCCCATCACAGGCTTCACGTCGATTCCGCCGCTGACTGCCAGATAGGCGCGGCATCCGCTCATGGCAAACCCGAGTTTCAGGACATCGCCGGCCTGCACAGGCAGTGCCTTATAAGTTCCTGCCTTTACCCCGTTCAGCATGGCTCCCATGTCGGCGCCGGTCAGTGCGATAACTGCAGGGGCAGTGAACTTCAGTTCCGCTCCCATGACTGTCATCTCCAGTCCGGCTTCATCCGGCTCATTTCCGACCAGAATATTCGCTGTCCGGAATGCATGCGCATCCATCGGTCCTGAGGGGGATACTCCGAACTGCTGATAACCGTTTCTTCCGCCGTCCTGGACACTGGTCAGGATTCCGGGGGACAGCACTACGATCGCCATCTTCAGTCCTCCTTCTCCCAGGTACGGCAGACATAAGTGCCCGCTTCAACCTGCTTTTTGATGTCAAGATACTCTTCCCTGCTGACCGGAGTGTGGTGGATCCACTGACCCGCCTTAAGCAGGAACGGGTTCTCCTTGCGATAGTCGCATGCCAGCACCGGAGTCGATCCGATGATGTTCCAGCCGCAGGGCTGGTCAAACGGAATGATGTCGGACAATGCCAGCTGTACCACAATGCTCCCGCTGGGTATCTTCAGCCTCGGATTTTCCATCCTCTTGAAAGAAAACGGATTTTCAAATCTCGCTGTATACGGATGTCCGGGTGCAAACCCGAGCATGTATACGAAGTAATCGCTCTGACTGTGGATCCGGATGACTTCTTCCTCGGATTTATTCTCAAGCTGCGCGATATGCTCCAGGTCAACTGCGTATTCTTTGTCGTAGCAGACCGGGATCTCTGTAACGATCGCCGGAGGCATACTCACCTGATCCATATGTCCGAGTCTTGAAAGGACCTCATCGCGCACCTTCTTCATGCGGATCTTCAGCGGATCATAGCAGATCAGCAGAGCCCGGTAGGTAGGTATCAGATCCCCCATCCCGTCAAACGGGGATTGCTCAAGTGTGTATTTCAGAGCCCTGACCCTGGAATTGACCTCCAGGCTGATCTCATTTTCAAATTCGACCAGCAGCGCACTGTCGCCTGCCGGGCGGATCACAGCCTCTGACATGGTGTTTGCTCCTTCTGTAAAATCCATATTCACGGCAGCTTCCCCACAGAGCGTGCACAGGATAATCTGTTAGTCAACAAACTCAAACCCTACTTTTTCCAGGGTTTCCTGTACCCACGGACGCGGCCATTCGCCTCTGGTGAGGATGCCTTCCAGCTGTTTTTCCTCGCCTGCGTGATATGCTTTCGCCTTCTCTGCGATCTCTTTGGCATACTCCGGATTGATCACGATGATGCCGTCCGCGTCTCCGACGATGATGTCGCCGGGGTTGATGATGATCCCTGCGAAGGATACCGGGAAGTTCATCTCGCCGGGGCCGTTCTTGTACGGTCCGTTCGGTGTCACGCCCTTCGCATATACCGGGAAGTCGAACTCTCTTAAGGTAGCACTGTCGCGTACGCAGCCGTCGATGATGATGCCTGCAAGGCCTCTCTTCTTCGCGTAGTTGCTCATGATCTCACCGCACATGGAGCGGCTCATGGATCCTTTGTTTGCCAGAACGATGACGTCGCCCGGCTGAGCCATATCCAGAGCTGCGTGGAACAGGAGGTTGTCGCCTGCCGGTGCATTGACCGTGAAGGCGGTTCCGAGAAGCTTTGCGTTCGGGTTCAGCGGGAAGATGCTGGAATCGACCGCTGCGATCCTTCCCATGTTGTCGTCGATATTGGCTACCGGGATACCGCGGAATGCTTCTACCAGTTCCTTTGCCGGTCTCTCAAAGTTCTTTTTGATCCTGCATCCTAAAGACATGATTCATTCTCCTTATGTTTGTGTTTATATATATAAAACGTGTTAATATATCTTGTGTATGATCCAAACGATTCATCTGCATGCTCTTCACGAGGAGGTTCCCATGACACTTGCCGAGATCGAAACTTTTTTATCTGTCGTCAGCACCAAGAGCGTTACCCGGACATCCGAGCTTTTATTTCTCTCGCAGCCGACCATCAGCCACAGACTCTCTTCCCTGGAAGATGAGCTCGGCTTCGAACTGGTCGTCCGCCGGAAGGGTCACAAGATGATCGAGCTTACCCCTAAGGGAGAGGAGTTTATCCCGATCGCGGAGCGCTGGTCTTCTCTCTGGAAAGAGACGATGGCTCTCAGGAATAATGATGACCGCTATCTGCTCACGGTCGGATGTACCGATTCCCTGAGTCTTTCTGTCATGGCCCCTCTGTATGAGCAGCTCCTGAAGTACGACTCCCGGATCGATCTCAGCATCCAGACGCATCATTCTTCCGAACTCTATGCGATGCTGAACAACCACGACATCGACCTTGGCTTTGTCTATCACCAGCTTCACTACACCGGGATCCTGACCGACCGCCTCTTCGAGGAGAAGCTGTATCTCGTGCAGACCGATACTCCTTCGATCGGGAAGAAGCGGATCCACACGGATGAGCTGGACTCCTTCCGGGAACTGTTCCTCAGCTGGGATGATAAATACCAGCTCTGGCATGACCGATGGATGGCGGATTCTCCCCGTGCTCACATACAGGCAGACGCTATCGGCATCCTGGAGCTTCTGTGGAACCGCCCGGACAACTGGATCATTGCCCCGGAATCCGTCGTGATCACGCTTGCGAAAAGGCGTCCTGTCTACGTCAGCGAGATCATCAACCAGCCTCCCAACCGTGTATGCTACCGGATCCGGCACCGCTATCCGAAGCTGACCAGCCTGAAAGCGGCCGAAGCTTTTGAAGAGGCACTGTCCCGCTATCTGGATTCACGCGATACGCAGATCCCGATCGGAAAAGTCTGGCGCCTGTGA